>CBFCZM010000032.1:0-13115 GCA_965602565.1 uncultured Anaerolineae bacterium | reverse complement strand
TCCACACCTGCAGTCAGGGCTTCCGCCACGATCTCGGCATCAGGAACATAGGAGACGACTGCGCGCGCCGCCGCCAGAAGCTCTTCGCTCGCCTCTCTGGTGACACGTATGCCTGATCGGTCAAGTAACACAGCGAAGTATGCTTTGCTGGCAGGTCGCTTTGGTTCCATCACCGCTTCAGCCTCTCGCAGCACCCGTGGCCCCACCCACAAATCGATGGCGCCCGCTTCCCCCAATTTCAGGATCATGAGCGGGCCTCCGGTTGCCGAGGCCACTGCCGAAAACAGGGCACCGGTGTCCAGGAAGACCCGGGGCCTACTCCTCACGGCGGCTCCGCTCCTCACGCAGTGCCTGGAGCATTGACTCCAGAGTCTCTCCTTCTGCAGCCCACTGGTTTGCGATCCTGCCTGCTATTTCATCGACTTCCGACCGTCGAGGGCTTATGACAAACACGCCATCTAGATCGATCAACGTGAAGGTATCACCAGGCTGCAGGCCGTAGGATTCGCGAAGGGATTTCGGGATGGTGATGATACCTCGCTGTGCCATCTGCAGTTCGATGGTCTCTATGCCGCACCTCCGATGCAATCAGATCGTCTGACTATCAGTATATCTGATTATCAGATGGGATTCAAGGATTCGAGCCCCCACTTCCTGGCCGGAGTCTCACTCGATCCCATCACGCCTCGTCTGAGTCCAGAGGATGCAGCGGTCTCGCCACCGCCGGCCTGGCGTACGCCGGGTACCCGCGCTTGGCCCAATAGGGGCTGAAGCTCCACACACGCCTGAGGAAGACCTTAGGGTCCATACCTCTGGCGGTCATCGCCTTCTCAAGATACGCGATGGCGACGTGGTCCTTCTCACGGAGATCCCACGTTGCGTGGGTCATGCGGACCTGGGTCTTGAGAGCATAGTCGAGCTGGATGCCGGCAGAAAACACCCTGGCATCGTGGAAGTCTCGAGGGGCGTCGTCCAGCCATGCAGCTGGGAAGTAGACGGTCCCCTCATCGCCGGTGTGGCGCCACATCGCGATCTCGCCGTCGATGTCCAGGCGGTTGAACGCAGCGTCCAGCTCGCCCCTGGAGATCACCAGCATATCGATGTCCTTGTGGAACTGCGTTGTGTAGCCCATTTGCTCGTACAGCGTCATCATCCGGTCCAGCTCGTCGAGCAATTTGGGGGTGAAGCCGTCCAGGTCATGATGCTCTCGCAGGAACCGGCCCTCAAGAATGTCGATAGTGAAGCCGCCCCAGATGTAGGTCGCCGTGGCGCAGGCATTGGATACCTCGTAGATGTCCTTCAGGAACGTCAGATACTGCTGATTGCGGGGGGATAGAGTCACTTCGTCACCACCGGCAAATATGCGTGCCACAGCCGGTCCACGACGTGGACGTAGCGCGGCTTCACCGCCAGATCTTCCTCCTCACCCGCGCCGGCGGTCAGCGTCACGGTATAGGCACCGGTCTGTGTGTAGACGTGGGTGGGATGCTGCAGCGTGGCGGTGATGCCGTCACCGAAGGCCCAGGTCCACCGGTCGGCGGGCGGACCGCTGGAGCTGTCGGTGAAGGTGACGGTCAGTGGCGGTGTGCCCAGGATGGGCTGAGCGCTGAAGTCGGCCATCAACGGAGGCGGCGTGACTGTGATGGCGTCTGTGTACGTCACAGTGTCACTGCCCGCGGGGCCGCTCACCGATAGCGTGACGGTATAGACGCCGGCGCCAGTGTAGACGTGGGCTGGGTGTTGGAGCGTGGTCGTGAGCCCATCACCGAAACCCCACAGCCAGCTGTCGACCAAAGAGGCGGAGGTGTCGGTGAAGGTCACGGTGAGCGGGATGATGCCGCTGTTCGGCGCGAGCGTGAAGCCGGCGACAGGAACGCTCGCGATCGTGAAGGAGCTGTCGCTGTCGTCGTAGACGCCTGGCTTCGTCTCATCGGTGATGCGTATGGTGTAGTCGGCCCGAGGGGGCAGGCCGGTGCCCGTGCCCCAGAAGAACAGGCCGTCGCTCTCGGTTGACGTCACGATACTCGAGTGGAATACTCCGCCGGCGTACAGATCGATGTCGACGTCGCCCTCCAGGTTGTCCTGCCACGTGATGAGCACGAGCGAGGGCGGGTGCCAGAGCTCGCCGCCGTTGGGGTGCGTGATGGTGATGGTCTTCGATACGCCGACGTCGAAGGTCGTTGTGTAGACCTGGCCCTCGAAGCCCACCTCGAACTCCCAGGTCCCGACAGGTGGTGGGCCGTCCTGATCGAGTTTCTTCGCCCAGTACCAATAGGAGGCTGAGTAGTGCTCATACGTGCTGGCGCGGGACCACGTCTGGTACATGGAGCCGTCGTGTTTGACGATGCGGTAGGTGCTGGTCTGCCCTTCGAGTTGGTCGCGGTAGGTCGTGACGAAATAGACGGTGTCGGAGGGCTCAAAGCTGTCCTCGAAGTTGGGCACTTCCTGCTCCGGGCAGGGCGGACGATAGGGTAGGGCGCTCCCGGTGTGCACGGCGATGACGGCGGAGTCGTAATAGGGTGGCTGCTCGCCCCACAGGGAAGATGCTGCATTGCAGTCGCCATGGAAGGGATCGAGGACCTCGTTGGATGCGGAGCGCACCTCGAAGTGCAGGTGGGGGCCGGTCGAGCTGCCGGAGCTGCCGACCACGCCCAGGTACTCGCCCACCGCGATGGCTGCCCCCACAGGCTTGGCCGTCGCCGAGCCGTTCTTCATATGCAGGTAATAGGATAGCGACTCGTCGGCGTGTTGGATGACGACGGCGTTGGAGAGCGCGCCGGTCATCGCGCACTGGCGGTCGTACTGCCCGTCGCGCTTGAAGACCAGCGTACCTGCTGCTGCCGCCACTATCTCCACCTGGAAATAGTCCATCTTGAGCCAGGGGAAGGGATAGGTGAAGAAGTCGGTGCCCTGGTGGTTGTAGCCGGCCATGTCGTAGGTGCGGTCGCCGCACATATAGTCGAGCAGAGCATTGGTGGCGGGGTCGTGGTCCATGAAGCCGGAGACGCCGTGGTAGCCGTAGTCGGTCAGGTTCGCGGCGGCCCGCAATGGCCACTCAAAGGTCACGGCCTCAGCGAAGCGTACCGCTTCGGCGCTGCGCATCGAGAGATGGCCCTCCGCCGTGAGTCTCGCGATATTCCTAGCGACCTCGGCCTGGATTGCGGCGCGTTCCGCTTCTGTGGTCAGGTCGCGCGGCGGCTCGATCGGCCCGCCGCCGAAGTCGTCGCCCGCTGTGGCGGCCAACGCCGTCGCCGGCACAGCCGGGACCGCAGCTACTGGTGTGACCAGCAGTGCGACAAATACGATCGTCCATAGGACAAGACGTGGATGCATGTTAGTGCCCCAATCGGTGTCATAGGTTCTCGGCCATTCTGAAGCCGTCTCTGGCCTGGGGTCCCACAGCCGAGCTACGATGGTGATCCCGCGGTCGCTCGATGTTTCATCGCCAGATAGGCGTACAGCGTGACCCACTTGTCTGCCTGCGCCGCTTCCCGACCTGGAAGGCGCTTGGGCATCGTCCGTTCCAGGATGTACCGTCCTGTCCCGTTCCACTTGCCATCCAGGAATGTCCATACCTCGACTGCAGCGGAATGATCCCCATAACCCATTTTACTCAACGCGTACAAGAGCTCAAGGATGCCGAAGCGGTAATCGAAGGGGAAGGTAGTGTCAGGGGCGCTCCCAGGAATTACTCTGGAAGCTGCCGATCCACGGCCACGTGCTATCATCCCGGATCTGCGCCGGGATCGGCTGCACAGACCCGGTCGCGGGTGTCCCCGTCTTGGCAGCAAGATTGCCCGAACAGAAAGCCGACGAGCTCGAAGGTTCTCCTCTACGTCGTTAGCGCCACGAGGATCTCGCGCCAGTGGGGAACGAAGAGCAGATGCCCCTCGCCGCGCAGGAAGGTAGCTGAGCAATCCGGAATCGCGGCCGCCGTATGACGCCCCATCGCCGGTGTGACTACGACGTCATCCTCTTCCTGCCACAGGAAAGTATGGGGCCTGATCTCCGCCAGGTCGAAGCCCCAGGGATGCGCTAATAACCAGCCTTCCCAGGCTGCGCCCACGGTGCCCTGACGGAACGCCTCGGCAAAGGTCTCTACCAGTATCTGCTGCATACCGTGCTGCTCGAAGATGATATGGTCGGCGACGGGTTCTTCTTCGCTCATCTGGGCCAGCTTTTCGGGGTGGCGGCGCACGCCACCGTAGAATAGGTTGAAGATCAGCCTCCACAGAGGCCAGGGCATCCAGCGCCCGACTGCGTAGCCCATCCGGTTGGAGGGCAGCATATGCTCGAGCGCCCCCGGCGCCTCCACCGGGCCGACCCCGCTGACGAGGCCCACGGAGGTCACGCGTTCCGGCATGGCGTAGCCACACGCCACCGCGAAGGGTCCGCCGCCGGAGAAGCCGGCTACCGCTCCCGCTTCTTCCCATTCAGTTACATCGTCTGCTGATAGCTTTGATCAATGGAAGGTGTGCATCTATCTGCTCAAGCATGTTCCATCCATACATCTGGTGCAGTGTATCGAGTTCGATGACCCTTCTTAGCTCTGCTCGAGCTAGGTACTGATGAAAGTCATTGAGGTTGCTCCCTGCTTCAATCAAGGACTCATCGGCGCCCCCCCAAACGATTGCATCGGCTATGATCACGGCAATCGCAAACTCAACAGGTCGCCAGTATGGCGAGAAGTCGATGATGGCTGGGGATAACTCGTCCGAGAATATGACATTTCCGCCAAAGTCACCATGGATAAGCTGTGATGTCACACTGACTACATGGAGACATTTGCGCAGTTGCTCAACAGCCGGCGCGATCCGAGGATGGTGCTCGATCTTCGTTTCGCCCCAAGTTGCTTTATCTGCGATTACCCATGGATTCTGTTCACGTCGTTCAAAGTAGGTTGGTTGGGGAAAGCCCGCGATTGCTTGGTGGAATCTATGACAGACCTCGATTTTCTCGATCCATCGCCCTCTCACCTGTCGCCCTTCGATGTATTCCCACGCCTGCCAACCATCGTAAACGAAACTACCCATGTCCGAGCGTATGGGCTTCGGCAATCGGAAACCTCTACATTCAACAACCAAGTAGAAATCCGCTACCCAGTTTGTTTCCTCGTCATCTCTCGCCGGCTTCAGAACAACATGACCTGACCGGTAGTTCTGCCCCTGACCTCCCGGAATGTGTATGGGTCTCTCTGTTGTGCCAAATGCACGCAAGACATCCGCTGATGGTGGTCCTGAATCACTCATAACACTACGTCCTTTCTCTAGGGTCACGAGCTGGCTGTGCCTGACGGGGCGCGAGTTGAGCTGGCCACGCATCTGGTCGACGAAGACGAACAGCAGATTCGGTCGTGTCATTTCACGTCCGGTCTTCTGTCGTCGTGTGATTGGACTAGATCGTTCAGGACCACGGAGGTCTGTCACTCGGTAGCGTGGGACATCCGGCTGGTTCGAAGCATATGCCGCTGGACCGGGTAGTGTCTACTTCGTTGTGCCAGAGGGGCTCTCGTTCTGGAGGCCGGCCAGCATCCGGGCTATGAGAGACCTGGTCGTCACATCACCACGGCCTCAGCCAGTATGCGTTTGCCGATGTGGGGTTTGAGAGCCCGCCTTTCCACCAGGTCTACTTTCACGTTGAGAGCGTCGCTCAACTCATTCTCCAGGCGTACGATATCAAAGAGCGACAGCGGGCGATCATGGAACTCAACCAGGAGGTCCAGATCGCTATCAGAGGCTTGCTGCTCCCGAACATATGAGCCAAAGATCCCCATTGGTTGGACGCCGTAGCGCCCCTGTAGATCAGATAGCAGCGCCCTCAACTGATCCAACAACTGCGGTAGCGTTCTGTCGGCCATTGATGCTCCCTACACCCTGTGTATCTTCGAAGGCTCCATTTCATTGTAAGGGGCAACGCGCTCGGCGGCAAGTGTTCCACGATGTCGTTTTATGCTATACGAACGCTTTCCCCGCCTTCGCTTTCCCAGTTCGTCAACCGATCGATCCGGATCTTGCGCAGGCCGACCTGGGCGTTACCTGTGTAGAATACGTAGCCGATGCCGTCCTTGATCACCATGCGCGGCCAGCCGGTCCAGGTGTTGTCGAACTGCTCGGCGCTGATACCCAGCGCCGGAAGCGCCGGGTTCCTGGGATAGTATTCCCATTGTTGTAGGTCCGGCGACCGCGCCAGCCCGACCGTATCGCACCAGATCGGTGGACCGGACGTGCCGGGCGGTCTCCATACGTTGCAGCCCTCATACCACAGGTACCACATGTCGTTGATTCTGTTCAATGACCTCGGGCGCACGTGGATGGCGTCCCAATTGTCCGTGGTCTGCGGACCGAATACAGGGTTCCGCTCGTCCTCGCGCCAGTGGATCAGATCGTCACTGTAGAGCGCATAGCCCCGATCGCCGCGTGGAATGTCGTCAGCGGGCCACGGGGTATCACCGGAGTAGAAGAATATGTAGCGGTAATCGGGATGATCCACCCGGACCAGATCGAACTCGTGAGCGAATTCGGTGAAATGTTTGTACACAGGATTGCCGGCGTATGGGGCAAATGGTCCCAGCGGATCGTCGGAGGTGGCGAGCATAAACCCAAGCCATTCGGGGAACTGCTGCGCACAGAACAGGATGGCGACCTGCCCTTCAGGTGTCACGACTGCGCCATTGGGGTAGATGTTGTCCCCTGGGAAATCGACATGCGAGAGGACCGGCTCCGGCTGCATCTCCCACGATTCGAGATCGTCGCTCACCGCCACGCCGATCGACCGCCGGGATGACCCCTCCTGTTCTCCCTGCATGCCGGCCATGCAGTACATGTAGTATCGCCCGTCGAACTCGACAATCGCACCGGGGATGATCTGTTCTTCGTAGTGACTGCCGGCAGGGCCCTTCTCTATCACCGGTCCGGTAATGTCCTGCAACCAGGGGAGTGTGGTGACGGTACAGGATTCGACGGCACAGCTCTCAGACACTTCGACACCGATCTGAGTATCCCACGGCTCATAGGTGTGCCCCCATTCACCCAGGGGTCCGCGAACCCATCCCGTCGTGTCGTTGACCCAGAACCGGAAGAAGTTTCCCTTTTTCAAGACACGGACGCGCCACGGCAGCGCGCCAATGCCGGGGCAATCCCTCAGGACGGTGCGTTCGCCGTCACTCTCTCGGATCACCTTGAAGCCGGCCTCGTCGAGTGTCAGATACGCCTGCGCCGCCGGATCCTCGCCCGAGAAGGTGATCTTGGCCGATGGCGACGCTGCGCGTCCGGATACTGTGGTGTCTAGCTCGTAGTTGCCGGTGGTGTGATGTGTTAGCATTAATATGTCTCCATCTGGTTCCCGGTCTCTGGCTCGAACTCACTGAACTTGTCGCCGGCTACAGCCTCATATGATATCGGCGAAGGTATCGGTGTCAACGAATCCTGGGTTTGCGCTGGCGCGTGTCAAGTGGTACCCTTTGTATTGTCAGACAGGAACTGCGCCCGATCCAAGAGCCGAAAGGACGATCTATGACCAAAGGTCGCGTTTACCAGGATCCGCAGTTCGAGTACGTCGATCAGTACAGCGGTCGCAAGGTTGTGCAGTTGACGGACTATCTGGGCAACTCAAATCACCTCTACTTCACGGACCCCGCCTGGGTTGTTCCCAACCGCGTGATGATCTTTACCTCAGACCGCGAGAACCAAAGCAATCTGTTCCGTCTCGATCTTGATACCGACACCATAGTGCAGCTAACCGACCTGCACGGCCCCGGACGACCTGGGGGCTGCTTCAGCGCAGCCAATCAACGCCACTACTTCTGGTGGCAGGGCGAGGTGCACGAACTCAATGCTGAGACCCTTGAGGAGCAGGTGATCTACCGTGTGCCTGAGGGCATGTCGCCGGGTGGACGTGCCAACCCGACCGCCGCCGGGAAGTACATCTGCGCGCGGATTATGAAGGAGCCGGCGCAGGAGAAGGCGGCGGTCTCGTTCTCCTATTCGCGGTTCCGCGAGTTCTTCCACGCCAAGCCTTTCACCCAGATCGTGCGAATCGACGCCGCCACTGGCGATGTCGACGTGATCCACGAGGAGAATTGCTATATTGGCCACGTGAACACGTCGCCGACGCTGCCTGGTATTATGACCTTCTGTCACGAGGGGCCCTGGGATCTGGTGGATCAGCGCATCTGGGGACTCAACATCCAGAGCGGCAAGGCCTGGCGCATCCGCTCTCAAGTGAACAACGATGTCTCCATCGGCCACGAGTACTGGTTCGCCAATGGTGAGACCATGGGCTACCACGGTCGTCCGCGGGGTGAGCGCGCCTCAGAAGGCGGTGGTGGCCATGTCTTTGGCTGGGTGCGCTGGGACGACACCGATCGGCACGAGGTCCGGTTCCCCTTCAGCTCGACGCACTTCCACAGCCTCGACGAGAAGCTGATCGTGGGTGACGGCACGCCGGGCGCCGTCTTCACCAGTGCCGGACAGGCGCGGCCCTACATCCAGCTCTTCAAGTGGGACGGAGAGCGCTACGTCGGCCCGCGTATCCTGTCTTACCATCGCAGCACCTTCAATAACCAACACGCGCATCCGCACCCGCGCTTCACGCCCGATGGCAAGGCCATCATCTACAATTCGGATCTGACATCGTATTCGAATGTGTATAGGGTCGAGGTAGGTGACTTTGAGGATCTGCCTGAGATAGAAGAGACCTAACCACGAATCTTCACGAATCGACACCAATCTTTCCGGAGTTTCGGAGATCGGTGTGGACTCGTGGAAGTGATGAGACCCTGAGATGTCAGGTGAGCCTCGACCGGCGCGGGCTGATTCACGAGACCGACATGCGCAGCCTGCAAGGGGATGCGCCGCGTTCTGTACCGACTCTGAGCAGCCTTGGGCTGTTTTGGCAGGTCAATTGACGATTGTGTTGACCTGTTGCGCAATTGCCTACACAGTTATGATCCATTGGAGGAAAGGAGCGTGCTACGATGTATCTGGCATTGAATACCTTTGTGTACGAAGTGGCCGAAGTGCCCATTGAGGAAACGTTGGATAGCGCCAGGAAGCTCGGTTTCACCTACGTGGAATACGCCGCCTATCACGCCGGTGATCCTACGCTGATGAGCGCGCAACAACGCAAGGACGTTATTCGGCGCTTCAAGGAAAATGGCTTGCACTCGTCGCAGTTGCTATTGGCCGAAACGGAAGATCTGGCTTCCTCAGATCCGGCCAAACGCCAGGCGACACTGGATTATATGAAGCGGTGCGGCGAGTTTCAACTCGAGCTGGGCGGGCTGCAGGTTCTGGTGTGCTGGGGTTGCGGGGTCCACGAAGCCCATATGATGCCGGAACAGGCCTGGCTTAACACGGTCTCCTCCATCCGCGCGTATGCGGAATGGGCGTTGGGCAAAGGGCTGCTGGTAGACCTGGAGATGGATCCCCACGTCTACTTCGTGGTCAACAGCATGGCCAAGATGACAAAGGTGTTGGAAGATGTTGGGATGCCCAACGTCTTCCCCAACGTGGACGTCGGCCACATGTGTATCACGCGAGAAGCGCCCCACCGCCTGGAGAAGTTGCGCGACCGTATCCTTCACGTCCATCTCAGCGAAACCGATACCTACGAGCACACCAACAGCATCCTCGGCACGGGCAAGGCGGACTTCAGGGCCTATGTTGACAAAGTCGTGGCGCTGGGTATCGAAGACAACTGTGCCGGCTACGGTGAGCCGTGCGTCGCCGGGATCGAGATGGGCGAACCGGGTGGGCACGTGGACGACCCAGACCGCTGGGTAGAGGAAAGCCTGGACTACCTTGCTCGCATCCTGCCCGACGTGACTCGCTGAACCGGCGCATACAGCGGGCCTCAAAGGCAGAACCGCTATCGTGACCGGGGCAGGGCAGCCAATTGTGCAGTTCGTGATCGAAGCGCACAGATCGCGCGGATGGGAGCTGGCGTGTTGTGCTGTTGTGGGTCAGGCGGCAGAATGCCATCGTAGTGCCAATTCCACAGACAGCACGGGCAGACAAGGGATGGCTATGCCAAGTGCGGGTGTACCGGATGGACCGCTGTTGGGGCTTGCAGCGGGTGCCACGGGAAATGGTGGCAGATGCGCTCCCACGCTACTGTCCGGGTCGCTCACACTGAGCTTGACACGCCCCTCCGCTATCCTATAATGGGTGTGGGACGCTTGGGCATGAGGCCGCAAGCCAGGAATCGCACCTTGGTGGTCGATTCCTCTCTCCGGTCCTAAGTCCTCCCGCATGCCTAGTGCGTTCTGGCTTTCTCACACCGCAGCTGCACAGATGCACAGGAGGGTCTATGCTTGACCAGTCTGGTCACGGCTCCGGCCAGGAGTTCCTCGTTGACGAACCGTTTCGGCTTATCCGTCTCCTTGGCAGTGGTGGCTTTGCCCACACCTATCTCGCAAGAGTCGTTGATCAGGCACTGGTTCGGGAGTTTGGCCGGGAGGAAGTTGCGCTCAAGATCCCTCTTGACCGCAGGAAGCAACTCGCCCTCAAGCGCGAGATCGAGATCAATGCACCGTTTCACCTCCGTCTAAAGCAGATCGGCTCCCGGAACCTTGTCAGCTACCTGGGATTCGATGTTTTCCGTGGTCAGATCGTCATGGTGATGGAGTATGTCACCGGCGGCAGCCTCCGCCAGCGGATCGGTGACATCCCACGACAGGCCGGCGCGCCCAACCCCCCGGTCCCCGTCGACGAAGCGGTCGAGATTGCGATGGGCATCCTGACCGGACTGAGCGTGATCCACCAGGCAAAGATCCTGCATCGCGACATGAAACCTGAGAACATCCTGCTCGATGACAGAACGCCCAAGATTGCGGACTTCGGTATCTCTCGGATCCTATCCTCCAACGAGTTGGCCTCCACAACTACCGGGACGGTGCCCTATACGTCACCTGAGCTTCTGGATGGCAAAGGGCGGTCCTATCCGACGGATGTTTGGTCCGTAGGGGTGACGGTCTACGAAATGCTGGTCGGACGACTTCCGTTCGGCTCTTGCGATACGGCCTATGGCGCACTCCTCGATCTGATCCGCGATGCCGATCCCACGCCGCCAAGCAGGCTGGCTGACGTGCCCGTTGGGGTGGAGCGCGTGGTCTTGCGGGCTCTTGAGAAAGATCCCAGTCGTCGCTATGCCAACGCCAGCGAGATGCTCCAGGCTCTTGCGCAGTTCCAGCAGCGATCGGACGAGCCCTCAGGGGAGGAGATTGCCCGCGTTCGCGCGATGCTGGAATCGGGGGGGGGCCTCGACGCCGTTGAAGCGGAGCTTCGGGCGCTCGTCGATCGGTTCCCGGATTCGGCACGAGGCTACCAGCTTCTAGGCGAGCTGCACAACCGCCGACAGGCCTACTCCGAAGCGATCAAGGCTTTCCAGGCTGGCATTGAGCGAGATCCCGATGACGGTCTGCTCCATTGGTCTCTGGCCCTCGCCTACCAGAAGCGTGGGAGACGGACCGAGGCCGGCGACGCGCTTGAACGAGCGATCGAGGCCGGGCTAGAGGAGAGCCTCAAGCGGCACGCGATGCGATTGCTGAGGCTCCTGAAAGGCGCCGGATGAGCCCGGACGTTGACACCTTCGCGATCTCACGAGCCCCTGACGAGCTTGCGCCGAACGAGGATAGCGTTCTACTCGATGCCGAGGCCGGCATCTTTCTGGTCGCCGATGGCTTGGGTGGGGCGCCTGGCGGTGAAGTGGCGAGCCAGACCGCTGCCGAGACCTTTGCGGCATACCTGACCGCGCGGGACTGGGTGGACCGTGAGATGTGGAAGACGCTTGTCGAGGCCACACGGGCGGCCGACTACCACATCCGCAAGCGGGGCAGCGCTGATCCTTTCTTGAAGGGCCTGGGTACCACGCTCTCAGCCCTTCTGGTGACGGAGAACCACGCCTATACGGCCCACGTTGGGGACAGTCGCATCTACCGTCTCCGCGACGGCGAACTCCGGCAGCTGACCACGGATCATACGCTCGTGGGGGAGATGGTGCGGCGACACCACATCCTGCCAGAGGAGGCCGGGGAGCATCCCCTCCGACATATGCTCTCTCAGTCCCTGGGCACGTCCGAAACGTTGGATCCGCAGTGTCTGAGACTTGACCTGCAGACCGGGGACGTTTTCGTGTTGGCAACGGACGGCTTTGTGAAGGTGATGGACGATCTCAGGTTGCGCACGCTGCTGCGGGAGGCCCAAGGCGGCGCCGAATCGATCTGCCGGACGCTGGTTGCGGACGCGGAGACGCGTCACCCGACCGACGATCTGACGGTGGCCGTGGTGCGTATCGCCCCGGCGACCGGCTAGAGCAATGGGGGGGAGGATGGCTGACGAGAACGAGACTGCGCTGGAGATTGTTGAGGAGCCGGTCAAGTTGCGCGATGGCGGGCCGCCGCTGGTCGCCGTCAGCGAAGGCCTCCGGACGCTCACGCAGAAGCTGGTCGAGGCCGAGGAGGCGCGTGCACAGCAGGATCGGGAGCATCGCGATGAGGTGAAGCGGCTCCTGCTGGACGTCATCGAGATCGACGACGCCTTCGGGCTCATACTCAAGGCGGCCAGTGATCTGGAAGACAAGATGGATCGATCCACCAAGCGCTGGATTGCCAACTTCAGGGCGATCCGCCGCCAGCTCCTGAGGTTGCTCTCACACCACGGCGT
Organism: uncultured Anaerolineae bacterium; assembly: GCA_965602565.1. Classification (GTDB taxonomy): domain Bacteria; phylum Chloroflexota; class Anaerolineae; order B4-G1; family SLSP01; genus PWVB01. The sequence continues at coordinate 453 of CBFCZM010000032.1, read as the reverse complement.
GAATGAGATCGAGACCTTGGATCAAGTGTTTGATCCCCGCTGGCACAGTGTCTCTGAGTTGGTGCGGAACCGCGACGAGCCCGACGGGACGATCGTCAAGTTGGTGAAGAAGGGCTATGTGTGGCGTACCATCGTTCTGCGCAGGGCGGAGGTTGTCGTCGTGCGCAACACGGGCGGGGCCTGAGGACTCCGCGTCTTGGCGAAGCCCGTTTGATCTGCATATTCCCCTATGGAGTCTTCGTGTCTGTGTCTTGGCTAGATAAGGAAGGAGTACCGCATGAGCGCAGAGCGCGCGGGTAGGAAGATCGGCATCGACCTTGGCACCACGAATTGTGTGACGGCGATCATGAAGGGCAGCGGACCGGACATCCTTGAGAGCCGCGAGGCCCGGTCATCGGTACGGTCTATGGTCAGTCTTCGCCGGCGCAGGGGAGGCCGAGACGGAGGCTCTGA
>CBFCZM010000031.1:0-13251 GCA_965602565.1 uncultured Anaerolineae bacterium | reverse complement strand
GCATCGATGATGCCGATATGGAGGCGCGGGGAACAGCGCTGTTTGAGGGGATCTATGTTGCGCTGTCAGTTCCGGCTCCACCCCAGGGATAGGAAAGGACCTAGCGTACCACGATGACATCACAATCGGCGATCATCGACGTCTCTCACGTCAGCAAAACCTACCGGGGCCTATCGATTGACCATAAGGAATCGGGTATCGGGCTGTGGATCAAGAGCGCCTTCAGGCTCACGTCGAATCGTGCGCGAACGATCCGTGCGCTCAATGACGTCTCATTTCAGATCGAGCCAGGCGAGATCTTCGGTATCTATGGTGCCAACGGTGCGGGCAAGACCACGCTCATCAAGATCCTGAGCGGTCTGCTGCAGCCCGAATCGGGGTCTCAGCGGGTCAATGGGTGCACTGGGATAGACGAGATCAAAGACCAGATCAGCTACATATCCACCAATGGTTGGATGGGGCTGGAGTGGCAGTTGACGGCCTACGAGAACCTGATGTTGTATGGCCATATCTTCGGTATCCCGACGTCGGAGCTGCGTAGACGCTGTCATAGTGTGCTGGACCGCTTCGGTATGACTGAGGTGAAGGACAAGCATATCTCGGAGCTCTCTGCCGGGATGCGACAGAAAGTGACCCTGATGCGCGGCTTTCTGCCGGACCGGCCCATCCTCTATCTGGATGAGCCCACAGTGAGCCTTGACGTTCAGTCCTCGCTGGCCCTCAGACAGATTCTGGTGGATGCTGCGCGGCGCGACGGCAAGACGGTCATCGTGACAAGTCACAATCCCGTGGATCTGAGCATCTGCCGGAGAACTATGCTGCTATACGCCGGGAGTGTGGTCGCTCTAGGTTGCGAGGCAGAGTTGGCAAGCCCGCTTCGGGGGATCAAGGCGTTGCATCTCTCGTGCGCGAATCACCAGAGCACAGCCGGCTCGGATGACCTGTATGGTGAGTTACTTCAGCTTGGCATCGTGAGGGATGTCCAGGTGAGTGAGCGTAACGGAAAGGAGAACACCTGGCATATCGACCTGCTTGTCGACCGTGACGATCACGCCGCCAGTGAGATCATCGATTGGTTTATCGCCCGGGAGATCCCGATTCTCAGGATGCGAAGTACATCGCTTACGCTTCAGGAGCTCTATGCGTACTATGTGGACAGGTATACAGGCTCAGGAGGTCAGGCATGATGCAGCAACTGAAGCGTGAGTGGGCCTCCCTTATGGTCTTCTCCAAGCGCGAGTACATCATCTGGTCCTCTTACCGCATGAACGCCTGGATGTGGTTCCTGGATGTCCTCTTCAATACGACAATCGTGTTCATGCTCAGCCTGCTAACGCGAGATAGCACACTCGACTTCGCTCCCTATGGGAGCAACTACGTTACCTTCGTCGTCCTGGGATTCTGTGTTCACTATATCTCCTGGACCAATCTGGGGGATCCCTTCAAGCGCGTGGCCCGCATCTACTGGGGTGGGACGATGGACCTGTATCTGCTTAGTCCACTCTCCCATCTTACCCCCTTTATGGGTATCATGTTTCGGTCTGTTATCGATGACTATCCCCGCGTGATCCTGTCGCTGCTCTTCGGTGGCGTCTTCTTCGGTGCGGCGTACAGCGTGAATCAACTGCCCTTGGGCCTGCTCTTTCTTGCGCTGATTCTCCTCTCCACGTTGGGAGTCGGCATGATCAGCGCCAGCTCATTCTACCTGCTGAACTTCAAGCAGAACACGGAACCGGTACGTTTCCTGCTGCAGGATGTCATCGTCGCGCTCGCTGCGGGCTACTACTATCCCATCACGGTGCTTCCCGAACAGCTGCAAATTCTGGGCAGTTTCATCCCGCATACCTATGCGCTGGATGCGTTGCGCCGGTTGATTGTGCCGGGCGGTGATCTTATCACGAAGGCCCTGCCGCTGCAGCACTGGTTGCCCTTCGCGCCGATTACGACGGACATCGTCGCACTTACCGCGATGACAGTAGTTGTGCTGCCGCTGGGGGTGTGGATGTACGTAAGCGGCATTGAGAAGGCGCGACGGAAAGGAACGCTGACGCGATGGCAGTAGAACCGGTGATTGCGTTGCAGCAGATCGTCAAGACCTTCCAGATCCGGGACTCAGTGTTCCGGTCGCATCCATTCAACGCGGTTGACAACGTTGACCTGGAGGTCCACACGGGCGAGGTCATGGGGTTGCTCGGGAGAAACGGCGCCGGCAAGACGACGTTGATCAAGATGATGGCCGGCCTTCTGAAACCCGACGGAGGAACGGGCCGGGTGCTGGGCTATGACGTCTACCGCGATCACAAGAAAATCCGTGCTTCCGTCAGCTTGGTTGCGCCGACGGCGGATGTAGGCACCGATAACAATCTCACGGTGCGCCAGAATCTGGAATTCTGGGCCGTGGTCTATGACCTGGACCGGCATCTCAGGGATCAACGCATCGATGAGTTGTTGACCTTTCTGGATCTCAAGTCCTATGAGAACCATTGGCCGATCAGCATCTCGGCCGGCATGCGGCAGCGATTGGCGATTGCGCGGTCACTGTTGGTCCACAACCCGATCCTCTTTCTCGATGAACCGACGGTGAAGTTGGATGCCGCGGGGGCGCATGCCGTGCGTGAGTTCATCCGAAAGATCAACCGTGAGTTCGGCATCACGATCATCCTGACCACACATTTCATCTTCGAGGCTGAGCGGCTCTGCGATCGGGTCGCCATTATGGACGAAGGTAAGATCATCAGCTGTGACTCCGTTGCCAACCTGCGGCGGCATCTGCAGCGGTATGACTCCAGCGTGATTCAGTGTGGGGAGGTCCCCGAGCCTTTGCGGCGCGAGGTAAGCAGGCACCTGGGTGCGCTGCCCCAAGTCGTGTCCTGCTCATTCCGGGGGGATCGCGCTGAGGCTGCTCAGTTGGAGATATCCGCCGATCCCCTGGAGAGTGTGCTCTTCGACGCGTTGAAGATACTCAGAGCGCATGGCATCGACATCCACGCCGTCGATACCAATGAGCCGAGCCTTGAGGAAGTCTTCCTCAACACCGTCAACTCGAGGGGGTCTTCATGAACCGCTTTCTCCGTGCGAGTCTCTCTTTTGCCTGGTTGGAGCTGAAGGCGCTTCGCTTCTACCCTGTGAACGGCGTGCTGCAAGTGATCCGATCCTTCGTCAGCGTGGGCATCTGGTTCTTTGTGTCGTTGTTTCTGAAGGATTTTGCCGCACCGGATCTGGCGGAATACGGCGGGGACTTCGTCGCCTATATGGTGATCGGCGTGCTCTTCTTCCAGAACGCGAGTTCGATACTCGGGCTGCCACAGCAGAGCTTGACGACAGCCTATTGGGACAAGCGGCTCGAGGTCTACCATTCGCGCCGACATGGTATCTGGGCTTTCATTGTCGGCCGTCTTATCTGGTTGTTTGTCTATGACGGTGTCATTATGCTCGCTGTGCTGGCCGTCGGACTCCTGGGGGCGGGTGTCAAACTCAGTCCGGATCTACCGTTACTTCCTGCGTTGAGTTTCTATGTGGTCTTCGTGCTCACCTCGTTTGGCATCGGTCTGATTGGGGCCAGCAACTTTGTTTTTCTTGAGATCAAGCAAGGCCGCGAGCCGGTCACGTGGCTTGTGGATGTCTTGGTACGGATCTTCTCCGGTGTGTACTATCCGTTGACGGTCATCCCGGTCTCGCTGCGCTGGATCACCTGGTGCCTGCCGCACACCTATGCCCTGCGCGGCATCCGTCTGGTGATGATCAACGGTATGGGCTTTGGCAGCTGGGACACGCTCAGCGTGTTCCTTGTGCTGGCGGCATTCTGCACCGTGGCGCTTGCCGCCGGCGTCTTGCTGCTCAACAAGGGGCTGCATCAGGCTGAGGCGACCAACGGTATGGGCATCGTAGGGTAAGGCGAGGTTGCCAGAAGGATAGCGCTTTGAGCCCTTCCTTGTTGCTCCTGTGGTTTCCTAGGCCGGCTCAGTATGCACCCACAGGCCTATCCTGTGATCTGCGCTTCGATCTCCTCCCACCGTCTGATCAGGCCGGTCAGTTCCGCTTCGCTCTCCCTGTACCCGGTGTTCAGATCCCGTATCTGCTCCCACTCGCCGGTTTCCGTCGCCGCGACGAGCTCTTGGGCCAGCTCGGTCACTTTGGCTTCCTGTTCATCGATGGCGGCGAGCACGCTGTCCAGGCTCGCCTGCCGATTGGCTTCGTCTCGCTGTGCCTGGCGTTGTGCGCGGCGCTGAGTGTCTGTTTCTCTAGGTTCCTGGATGGCTTCTGCTTCCGCCGGCCGTTGCCTCCGCCGCGCAGCCAGATAGTCGGTGTAGTTGCCCGGCGTGGTGTGCAGCTGCCCCTCTCGCAGCTCCCAGACCTGCGTTGCCAGCCGGTCGATCAGGTAGCGGTCGTGCGAGACCATCAATATCGTGCCCGGGAAGGCCTTCAGCGCATCCTCCAGGATTTCCTGTCCGAGGATATCGAGATGGTTGGTGGGCTCGTCCAGCAACAGCAAATTGACCGGATGCAGCGCCAGCACGGCCAGTGCGAAGCGCCCACGCTCGCCGCCACTCAGTGCCTTCATCTGCTTGAAGACGTCGTCACCGCGGAACAGATAGCGGGCCAGAAGATCGCGTGCCGCCCCGAGGCCCATATGCTGGTGAGTCAGCAGTTCATCTATCACGGTCTGCTCGGGATCTAGGATCTCGTAGGCCTGGGCGAAGTGCTGGATATCCAGATTTGCACCCAGCCTGAGTTGGCCGGACAACGTGGGTGTCAGGTCCATAAGCGTGTTGAGGAACGTTGACTTGCCCGTGCCATTGCCTCCGATAAGCGCGGCGCGCTGGCCGCGCTCCAACAGTAGCTCACCGATGTGGAAGAGCGGTGTTCCCGGATAGCCGATCTCCACATCCTCGGCGCGCAGCACCAGATCTCCGCCTCGTTGTCCGGTGCGCAAGCGCACCCTGAACCGGGCTGCACCCGGATTCGGGGCAACCAGTCCCTTGATAGCAGACTCCACCTCAGAGACATCCCACGTCAGATTCGCGTTGGACAGTTCACGATGACCGCGCATGAATTCGCTCCATTTCATGTTCAGAGCTCGCGTGCCGTCGCATTGTACGGCTCGGACCTGACGTGTCAGCCGCTTGAGAAGCCCCTTCGCCTGGGCAGTCGAGCTGTCGCGGGCAATGTTGCGTTTGATGAAGTCCAGGTTCTTGAGAAAGCGCTCCTGGACGGCCCTGAACTCCTTGATGCGCCACGCCCACCGCTCCTCGCGCTGCATCAGATAGGCGCTGTAGTTGCCGCGGTAGGTCTCGATCCCGCGCCGGCTCATCTCCCAGACCACATTGACGATCTGGTCCAGGAAGTAGCGGTCGTGGCTGACCACGATCAGGGCGCCCTCCCAACGCTGCAGGATTGACTCAAGCCACGCAACGGCGCCGATGTCCAGATGGTTGGTGGGCTCGTCGAGCACCAGCAGATCCGGCTTCTCCAGCAGGAGGCGCGCCAGCAGGGCGCGCGTCTTTTGCCCCCCGCTGCAGTGGGCGACCGGCATGTGCTGCTGCTCGTGGAGAAACCCCAATCCGCTGAGCACCTGCTGGATCTGCAGCTCGTAATCGTAGCCACCGTCGTGGGCAAAGGCCTCCTGCGCGGTGCCATAGCGTGTGAGTAGGGCCTCCGAGGGAGCCCGCTCGGCCATTTCCGCCTCCATGCGACGCAGCGCCGCCTCGCGAGTACGCAGCTCGCCAAAGACGTTGAGCATCTCCTTGAAAACGGTGTGTTTCAGCTCTGTGAACCCGTCGGCAGCTTCCTGTTCGAGATAGCCGATGCGTGTGCCCTTAGCCACGAATACGTCCCCAGCAGTGGGGAGTTGCTTTCTGATCAGAATGCGCAGCAGCGTTGTCTTGCCGATGCCGTTAGGGCCTACTAGCCCGATACGCGCACCACGTGGCACATCGGCCGAAAGGCCGCTGAACAGATCCACAGCGCCAAATGCCTTGGCAATGTTTCGGAACTTCACAACTGACATCCTGACCCCCAGGAAACCGCGAGCTTGTGTGCCCGTGATTGATAGATGCTGACCAACCAAAAAAGCGTGGGCTTGTGCGCCCACGCTCATTCTAGATGACTGATTTGTCAGACAAATCGCGAGATACGCGCACTACGACAAGGAAATCTCCCCGCCGTCCCTTACTGCCAAGGGTGCTACTGCCTCGTAGTACATGATCCCTCTGTCTGTCCGTTTGGTCTGTTGATTCAGCATGACTCTGGGTCACCTATCCCATTATAGACCAAAGTGCGGAATCGTCAAAATCCATCAGGTTGAAGGACGATTGTCTGCTGTTGCCTTCATACTGTGTGGCACGCCAGCCGGCTCGCTTTCATCACATGCCGCCTAAGCCACAGGTTCTGCCTCCAGTGTCTCCGGAAGTGTCGTCAGCAACGAGAGTCGCAAGACCAGATCTATGACCAGAGGAATGAGGAAGACATACCGGGGCCCCAACTCTCGCCATATCAACCCGCCGATCGCAGGTGCCGGGATCGCGACCAATCCCCGAAACAGGCCCAGTGCGCCGCTCCACTTTCCCATCCGTTCTGTGGGCACCAGCTCAAGGGTCATCGCACTTGTCATGCCAGAGGAGACGGCGTAGAAGGTCTGGATGGATGCGGACATGACCAGGGCGGCTGAGTTGGTGGAGAAGACGAGGAGCAGATTGGCGGCATACCAGAGCGGGGCCAAGAGGTAGATGACCTTCTTGCGACCCACCCGATCCGCAAGCCGACCCAAGGGAATTCCAAACGCCAGCCGTGTCAGGACTGCCGCTGTTGTCATGATCCCCAGCAGGTACTGATCGGCGCCCTTAATCTCATGCGCGTAGAACTGCGTGAAGGGTGAGGTCATAGCCATTGGCAGTCCGGTAAGAGCAGCCACGATCACCCATCTTTGAAGTAGTTGTTGACCTGCGAAAAGCTGTTTGAAGTCGCCGATGAAGCTGGTACTGGCACGGTCCTCGTCTGTGCGACTGCGGTTGGGTTCTCTGAGTTGCAGTACTAGGAAGACAAGCACGAGTCCATAGCCCACAAAGCGAATGTAGTACAGCGGCCTGATTCCTTCGGTATTCAGCCCACCGGAAAGCGTGATCAGATACGCCGCAACCAGCGGCGCGATCAGAGAGGCGATGGAAGCGAAAGACACACATAGGTTCTGGGCAGTTGCCCGATCACGGTTCCGTACGGAATCGGATGAAATGACACTGCATCCGGTTCCGGTCAGCCGCATGGCTACTGAGAGCAGCATAGTAGCCGCGACGATCCATCCCCAGGAGGGCGCCAGCGCATACACAAGTGCGCCGGCCGCCATCAGTCCCATGGCCAGGACATAGAAGCGTTTGATGCCATAGCGGTCCACCAACCATCCTATGGGCGTGGAGATGAGCGTACTGATGGCATTGCCGATGCTGCCAATTGTCCCCAGCAAGACTGAGTCAGCGCCCAGACCTACTGTATAGATTGAATCGTACTGGGCGGTAAGACTCCCCAAGAAACTGCTCGCTGCGGATCGTGTGATGGCCACGCTGTAGTTGCGTTTCTGTCGCTTGATGAAGCCAGCTGCTCTGTCGAGTGCTGAGGTGATGCTATGGGGTCCCTTAACGTTAGCCAACTTGAATCTCCAGTCTGGTTGATGTCTGTGCTGGCCTCAATACTGGTGTTGCTAGACCAGATCAAGGCGCGGTGGGTCATCTTCAGCCCAACGATGTCCCACCGTAGTCTTGGATGCATAACGGCACGTAACTTCTCAAGTACTCGCTTTCTAGGGAGCGTAACTCCCTGCAACTTCTGCATAGAGTGTAACTGACAGGATACCTGCAGTGTACAGGACTATACACAATTTGTAAATAGATGATTCTCGTGTAAACTAGACGTACTCAAAGATGAGTCCACACAGTACATTCATACCAATTTTCGCTCATCATCCCACTACCGGAGGTAGATCAGACGACATGAAAAGTACAGAGCAGCAAGGACGAGCGTCACCGCAGCAACGGACGCCTCGAGAGCAGGCCTCACCGGCGCCTGGGGGGCCTGCCAAGGCCGGTATGGGCAAAGGGTCGGGTAGGCCAGGCAAGGGATCCGGTCCTGGGGGGAAGGGTTCCGGCGGCGAGGGGGCGGGTGGTGGGAAGAGGCAGCCTGGCAGCGGCGGCCGAGGACCCGGTCCCGGGCCGAAGGGTGCCAAGGGGGGTAAGCCGGCTGGCCCAATTGGGCCAATCCTGCGGCGGCTGGTGCGCTATATGCGCCCTCACGCCGGCCTCCTTTTCGCCGTTGTCCTTGCGGCTGCGGCGACAACCGGGGCCGAGCTGGCGCCGCCGGTGATCATCCGCAGGTCTGTAGATCACTACATTCTGGGTGAGCAAGCCAGCTCCATCTGGTGGGCCGCCGGCGGTCTGCTGCTGCTCTCACTGGTCCAGGGCGGCATCGATTTCCTGCGGCTCTATCTCACAGCCTATATGGGTCAGAGCATCGTCTTTGAGATACGGAGTGCTGTCTTTGAGCACCTGAGCCGCCTCTCGTTCTCCTACTACGATCGTGCGCGAACCGGTGACCTGATGTCGCGCGTAACTGCTGATGTGGATGCGTTGAGCACCTTCTTTGGGCGGGCTGCGGTTATCATATTGACCAATGTCCTGACGCTGATCGGAATCCTCGCGGTGCTGATCAGTTGGGATTGGCGGCTGGGGTTGATCTATCTTGCCTGTTTACCTCTGATCGCTACCGGTATGTGGGCATATGCGCAGCGGGTTCGGCCGGCGATGGGGCGTGTCCGCCGGGCTCTGGCCGGTCTGAGTTCCGCGCTACAGGAGAGTCTTGTTGGTTTCCTGGTTGTCAAGCTCTTCGGACGTGAGAGGTTCGAGCAGAAGAAGGTGGGCCGGCAGAGTAAGCGTGTGTTGCAGGCGAGTCTGGATACCGCGAAGACGACCTCGTTGTGGATGCCCTGCGCGCACGTTGTGATGGGTGCCGCCACGGCGATGGTCCTTTGGCTTGGCGGGCGGAGTGTGATTGCCGAGGCGATCTCGCTGGGGACGCTGATCGGGTTCACGACCTATGTCCAGGTCTTGCTGCGTCCCATTCGCCAGACCGGGATGATGCTGAGCATTGGGCTGCGGGCGCTGGCAGCCGCTGAGCGGATCTTCGAAGTGCTCGACACGCAGTCCGATATCCAGGATTTGCCGGGGGCTACCTCGTTACCGCCGGTGGCGGGGCACGTGCGATTTAAGAATGTCAGCTTTGCGTATGGCGCGGAGGACAAAGGTATTGAGGCGCTGGACGAGATCAGCCTGGAGGCCCGCCCTGGCGAAATGGTCGCGCTAGTCGGCCCCTCGGGTGCAGGGAAGACCACATTGGTGCACTTGCTGCCGCGCTTCTACGAAGCGCAGGAGGGTCGGATCACAATCGATGGCCACGATATTCGGCAGGTAAAGGTCAGGAGTCTGCGCGACACGATTGGCATCGCTCTGCAGACGGTCTTTCTCTTTGATGCATCCATCGGTGAGAACATCGCCTACGGCAATCCCCACGCAACGCAGGAACAGATTGAGTGGGCCGCCGGTGTGGCACAGATGCACGATTTCATTGTCTCTCTTCCTCTCGGCTATGGCACACCGGTGGGCGAACGCGGTGTGCGGCTCTCCGGAGGGCAGAAGCAGCGCATCGCGCTGGCCCGTGTGCTGCTAACCGATCCGCGTATTCTGATTATGGATGAGCCAACCTCCAGTGTAGACGCCGAGACGGAACGCCAGATGCAGCAAGCCTTGGAGAGCGTCCGCGCCGAACGCACGACGTTTGTCATCGCTCATCGCTTGTGGACGGTGCGACAGGCTGATCAGATCCTGGTACTTCGCGATGGGCGCATCGTGGAGCGTGCCTGCGGGTCATCGGAGCAGTCGGCGCACGCCGCTCTGCTGGCTCGCGAGGGCTTCTATGCTCAGATGGTCGCGTTGCAGGCCCAGGGTGAGGGGTGGGCGCCCGGCGATCCGGCGTCCGCGGAAGGAGGTGCACTGTGACGATTCGAGGCGGTTTTATGGGGCGCCTTCAGGGCGGCGGGGAAACGGCACCTTACCGTCTCTCGGAGTTGAATCGGGAAGCACTGGCGATTCTCTGGCGGTACCTGAGGGCTCATCGGGGCCGGTTGCTGTTGGCAGCCCTGACGACGTTGATAGTGACGGTGACATCGCTGAGCATGCCTTACATGCTGAAGGTTGCCGTAGACACGAGTATTGCTCAGGGAAACCTGCGCGGTTTGACGCTGATTGCGCTGCTTTACCTTGCGGCCAACGGTGTTTACTGGCTGGCTATCTATTGGCAAGGCTACCTTTCGTCCTGGGTGGGGCAGCACGTTGTCCATGACCTGCGGCGCGATCTCCTCGATCATGTGCTGCGGCAATCGGTGGCGTTCCACGATCGCGAGCGTGTGGGCGGGATCATGTCGCGCCTTACCAACGATGTGAATGCCGTCGCTGAGATCGCCTCCAGTGGTGCGCTGAGCCTGGTCAGCGATCTGATCTCTCTGATAGGCATCATAGCTATCATGGCCTCCCTCAATCTAGAGCTCACACTAGCGACACTGGCCTCAATCCCGGTGGTGATGGTGAGCATGGGTTACCTGGGCAAGCAGATGCGCCGCACGTACCGTGAGGTCCAGCAGGCTCTGGCGGACGTCAACACCGGCGTGGAGCAGGGCGTCGCGGGGATGCGGGTAGCGCAATCGCTGTCGCGCGAGTCTTTCACCGTGGAGCAGTTCCAGGACCTCAGTTTGCGCAACATGAAGGCTAACCTGCGCGCCGGACTGCTCTTTGCCGCTGTCTTCCCGACGATGACCATCACGAACATGCTGGGGGTCGCCCTGGTTCTTGGCTATGGCGGCACGTTGGCGGCCAATGGCGTCATCACCGCTGGCGTTCTCCTGGCGTTCCTCAGTTATGTCTATCGTTTCTTTGGGCCGCTGCGCGAGCTGAGCTTGGTCTATAACACGTTCCAGACCGCGGCTGCGTCACTGGATCGTATTGCAGACTATCTGGCGTGTGAGCCGGAGATCGTTGAGCCGGTGCGCCCCGAGCGCCCGGCGGATGGGTTCCGAGGCAGCCTTGCTCTGCACGCTGTGTCCTTCAGCTACCAACATACACCGGTGCTTGAGGATATCGACCTCGAGGTGGCGGCGGGAGAGACGATCGCTCTGGTTGGGCCTACCGGTGCGGGCAAGAGTACGCTGGCCAAGTTGCTGGCGCGGCTCTATGATCCGCACACAGGCGCAGTCACAATCGACGGCGTGGATCTGCGGCAAATCGCGTCTGCCGATCTGCGCGGTCTGGTGACAAGCGTGTCGCAGGATGTCTTCCTCTTTGCCGACACCATCCGTGAGAATATCCGTTACGGGGACCCGGAGGCCAGTGATGACGAGGTCGTGGCTGCCGCCAAGCGCGCCCAGGCGCACACTTTCATCCAGAAGCTGTCACGAGGGTATGACAGCCAGGCGGGTGAACTGGGAGCGATGCTTTCCGGTGGACAGAAGCAGCTCGTCGCTTTTGCTCGCGCTCTGTTGGCCGATCCCAAGGTCCTTATACTGGATGAGGCGACGGCCAATGTGGATGCCTATACCGAATCTCTGATCCAGAAGGCCATGGCTGACATCCGACTCGACCGTACGACGATTATCATCGCCCACCGCTTCTCAACGCTCCGGCAGGCCGACCGGATTGTGGTGGTCGACGGGGGGCGCATCGCGGGAGAGGGCACGCATATAGATCTTGTCAGAGACAATGCCATCTACCAACGGCTGTACCGGCGCGAGTGGGCGACCGATGATGCAGCCCCCGGCCTATGAGTAGCTACGCTCGGGCTCTCACGAGTGATACGGGAGGCTGCGGCTGGCCAGCCGATTGTGGCGTGATTGGCGTGCTGATGTGGTAAGTAGCCACATCAGCACGATTTGCCTCGCGTGTTGCCCCTGGATCCGGCCAACCGGAATGCCTACTTGAGGTGTGCGGCTGGGACACGATGGGTGATGATGCTCGATAGGCGCATCCCGCCGCCCACAGCCAGCCCCGCCGCTGTTGCCGGCCAGTTCCAGTTCGCCGTGCAGTAGATCATTCCAGATGACTGATTCGTCGGACAAATCACGAGATTCGCGGGCTACAAAGAGGAGACCTCCCCGCCGCCTCTTGCTGGCAAGGGGGCTACTGCCGCATAGCGCATGGTTCCCCTATCCGTCCGTTCTATGGTATGTGCCGGTGTCTGCCAACGTCACCAGACACATCATTGGAGAAAGCCGGGAATCGCCAAAGCGGTGGATCTGCAATCTGCAGGGCTGTCGCTACTTTTCCTCCATCATCTGATCGAATTTCTTGATGCTCACAGCCGGAGAGGTTGTGAACCCGATTCCTGTCATCTTGGTCAGCTCTACGGAGACCTGCATCGCGGCTTCATTGTCCGGAAGATCAACGATGAGCATCAAGTCGCTCTGCCCCAGTGTGGCGTAGCCTGCCTTCAGCTTGCCGCCGTGCTTCTTCAGAAGGGCCTCTGTTCGATCGGTACGTTCAGCGCTGATCTTCTTCACCGCATCCAGAGAGTAATCCCCCACCATCACATAGATAGCCATCTTCTTACCTCCTCATAAAGAGACTGTTCCGGGGCCCCGCCACAGGAATCTTGATTCCGCCCGACGGTCTGTGTGCCGCTCAAATGCCTGAGCTATCGGGTCTCGGTAGAAGGTGGGGCGACTGCAGCGGATGTGAACCGCTGGGTCATCCTTGCTCAGAACTGGATGCTGACGTGTGGGTGGAGAAGCCTTGTTGGCGGCTTGCCGGGTAGAATCTTGAGGTCGTCGAAGTCATGCCTGCGGCGGCGCCATCACCTGATTCCATTATAGGATGTTTGCGCGCGCAGGTCAATCGCTTTCTATCACGGATTGATGATCACCTTGTTGCGGTTCGGGCCGGCCATCACCTTCAGAGCGGTATGGATATCGGCCAGCGGAAAGCGATGGGAGATGATCTGCTCGATGTCGATTAACCCCGTCTCCATCAGCCGGATGGCTCGGGCCATTGCCAGCGGGGTAGTGCCGAAGCTAGCGTCCATGCGTCCTTCCAGGAAGTGCGTGAGGCCACCGTCGAGCTCGAATTTCTGGTGGGTGGTGATGCCAAAAACGTTCCAGTGCGTCCCGCGACGGCGCAGATCTACCATCAGCTTGACCGCCTGGATAGGTCCGGCAGCTTCCACGAT
>CBFCZM010000030.1:0-13319 GCA_965602565.1 uncultured Anaerolineae bacterium | reverse complement strand
GGAGAACATCGGCGACGGGCGCCGTTGGTGCCTCCGACGTCGACAATTCGTCCGCCTCGGAAAGAGCTGCAAGACGCGGATGCCAGTAGGCGCTGACCGAGACGGGGGCCAGCCGCGCGTGGCCCTCCAGCAGCGCGGTCCAGCAGCTCGCAGTATCCGTCAGACCGAGTACCTGCTCGGCATCCAGAAGCCCCGCCTCCTGTAGGTCCAGAATGAATCCATAGATTTTCTCCAGTACAGCCCGGTCCAGCGTAGGCTGGCTCCTATCATCCACAACACGCCCACCCGCCCCGACATACATCGATAGCAGCACATCACTGGCCAGACCGTCCGAGGGGGCGCCAGGCAGGACCAGAGAGTATGCCTGGCTCAACACGGCAGTCCAGGTAATCGGCGCTGTTGGAGTTAGCGTCGGACGATAGCCCATCTGCTCTGCGGTGGCCACATACGGGAAAGCGAACAGGCCTTCGTCCGTTGCCATTGCCGCCAGAGCCGTAGGGAAATACCCGGCGTCTGACGGCATGTAGTCATCCAGAGGCTGGATCAACTCCTCGCGAGCAGCTGTCAGCAGATCCTGCCGGTTCAGAACCAGCAGATCCGGCACGACCGCAGGAGCGACATCAGAAGCCGTACTGAGTAGATCGTAAAGTCCTCCCGAACCAGACCCCTTCTTGACCAGCACCTCGACGCTGATCTCGCGCGACGCGCGGTCGAAGTCCGCGACTTGCGTCCCCAAAGCCAGCGCGCCATTGGTTTCAGAGTATGGATCAAGGATATCAGGGACCCATAGCGTCAGATTCACCTCCCGGGAAACAGGCGTGGTCGTAGGTAGCGTCGTTGGCGTAGGCAGCGGTTCGGGCGTGGGCGGAGACGTGGGGACAGGCGTGGCGAGAGGGCTGATCAAACCTTGCAGGTCCGGAAACCATTCCGGGATGCCTCCGGAAGAACACGCCGTCAGACCTATCAGCACAAGGCCTAGGGCAGCGAGAAAGCTCAGTCGGAGCCGGAACCTAAGCGAACAACTTGCTTGGATCATTTTTTTACCTCAGCGCTACGAAATACGTCATATATGTTTGCGCGGTGCTTGCTCGTGCGCCACGAACTGTGTCGTTCCCGGTCAGCGCAGGCACCTAGTGTAGAGGTGCGTTGCCGGTATAGGCTTGAACGGCTGTGAAGATCGGACGCGCCTGGAAATCCGGCGTCACATACGCATAGTAGTCCTGATAGCTGTGCAGGGAGACAGGCGTCCGGAACATCCACATCGCGACTACGGGACACCAAGCCCAATGCTCTTCAGCCCAGCTGTAGGCATCCAGTGTGTACCGGACCCGTTGGCTGGGCGGGACGGCCCAGGACCACCGAGGATGGTCATTCCAACCCGCCTCGGTGATGTAGATAAGTTTATCGGCGTCTCCGTGGCTGTCCATGATCTCGCGCAGAAGCTCAATACGTCGGAAGTTGATCAGCTCCTCCGCCGGAGAAACATCCGGAGCAAGGGCCAACCCGTAGGCATGAGCTGCCAGCGCGTCGAACGAAGCGGCGGCCCCGGCTGCATACATCTCCCGCAAGTAGATCAGATCACTGAGGCCCGCAGGGCTTCCCGGAGGTTCAAGCGTCGGCGCCAGGGCCCCGGCCAGAACCACGATATCCGAATTGGCCCGATGGGCCACCGGGTAGACTTCGCGCAGCATCGCCGTATAGCCGGCAGGATCGACGGGGCGATAGCCCCACTCAAAGCTCAAGTTCGGCTCGTTCCAGATGATGATCTCCCGCACAGTCCCGCGATAGCGAGCCACAAAGGCACCCACAAAGCGGGCAAGGTCTTCATAGTGCTCGGCATCTAGGTACGTGAACGTCGTTTCTTGTTCGTCCAGAGCCGGTCGCGCCCACCCTGGTACCATCCCCAGCCGGGCAATGACACGCAGTCCCTGGTTTTCCGCGTGCGCTATCACAGAATCCGTGTGGTCCCAGGCGAAGTGCCCCGGTTCAGGCTCAATGTAGGCCCACGGGAAGTACTCGACGACCCAGGGCGCCCCCATTTCCCTCACCATCGCCAGCGTGGTCTGGATCTTCCAATCCTCGACTTCATCCGTAAGTCGCGTGTGGACGCCCACCTTGGGGTTCGTCGTCACCGCCGTTCGAGGCGGGGTCATCTCATAGAGAACCGGCGGCGACTTGACGAAACAGAGCACCAACAACAGGACGAGGGGCAAGCCCCAGCGTTGCCAAGATGCTGCCACAGACTGAATCTCCCCGCGGAGCCAAGCCCACTTCATATGAACCTTGTCTCCCTCTCTTCTGAAGGCTATAATCGATGTGTGGAAAGTCCAACCAGCCATATCAGCAATCTTGAGCTTCTCATCCTTCAGCTACAACGCGCCCTCAGGGACCCCCTGCCCGGGGCGGCAGCTCAGATGAAGATGGCACCGGCGATGCGCCAGAGCCACCCCGGCCCGGAGGATCAGCCACGACCTTCAGCGGTCTTGGCCCTGCTCCACACAACACCCCACGGTCTCGCCCTGATCTTCACTCTACGACCGGCGTCGCTGCGCCATCACGGAGGCCAGATCTCCTTCCCGGGCGGCGGTGCGGAACCATCAGATCTCACGTATGCTGATGCAGCGCTTCGAGAGACCGGAGAAGAGCTAGGAATCTCGACCCGCGATATCAAGATTCTGGGAGAGATGACCCCACTCTTCATCGCGCCGAGCCAGAACATAGTCCATCATTTTGTTGGATGGCTGCCGGTGTTGCCGCCGCTGAACCCCAACCCCGTCGAAGTGGACAGCGTGCTACAAGTACCTCTGAACACGCTTCTGGATCCGCGCTCTCTTGATACACACTATTGGCCTCGGGATAGCATCTTGCTCTCCGCGCCCTGTTATCGTGTCGGGGAGACCTGTATCTGGGGAGCCACCGCGATGATGCTGAACGAACTTCTGGAGATCTTCCGCCGGCTTCGCGCCTAGCGAGGCCACTCCCCGAGGGTTTGCTCCACTCTAGCCGCGGTCCTCAACAATACGGCCCATCAGATCATACGGCAGCGCCTCAGTAACCTCCACCGTCACAAAGCGGTGCGGGTCAACATCCTCAGGGATCAGGATCAGCCCGTCAATCTCCGGAGCATCGCGGTAGGATCGGCCTACGGCAAGATCCTCCCCCCGGCCCTCCAGGAGCACCTCAAGCCGCTTCCCTACGAAGTTCTGATTACGCCGGTATGAGATCTCCTGCTGGGCGATCATCAACTGATCATAGCGCGCTTGCTTCTCCTCCGCGGGCACGTCATCTTCGAGCTCAGCCGCGGCAGTCCCAGGCTCGTGCGAATAGGTAAAGACGCCGAGCCGATCGAACTGCGCCTCTTCCACGAAATCCATCACCGCAGCGAATTCGTCCGCAGTTTCTCCGGGGAAACCGACGATCATCGTCGTTCGCAGCGCAATCTCGGGCATGGTCTGGCGCAGATGCTCCAATGTGCGCCGTACACCCTCCATATCAGCGGGGCGTCGCATCCGCCGCAGTACGTCCGGATGTGCGTGCTGCAATGGGATATCCACGTACGGCAGCACCTGAGGAAGATCGGCCATAGTCGAGATCAGTCTTGGCGTGACGAATCCAGGGAAAGCATAGAGAACCCGGATCCAGGGGACATCGGGCACAGCCCCCGCCAATCCTTCCAACAACTGCACCAGACCATCTCGCATCCCCAAGTCATACCCATAGAAGGTCGAGTCCTGAGCGATCAGGTTGATCTCCAACACGCTGTGTTCCTGCAACTGCTGAGCATCCGCGATAATCGAAGCCATGCTGCGACTAGCGGTCGGTCCCTTGATCCCGGGGATTGCGCAGAACGCGCACTCGCGACTGCAGCCGTCAGCGATTTTGAGAAACGCGCTCCGACCCGACACAACATAGCCAGGCGCATTGACCATTTCGGGAAGCATCGCCATTCGGTCCTCGACAAGAGAGAGCGTTGTCTTGCCGGGAGAGGTCAGAAGTTCATCCGCCACCGACACGATCTGCGCCCAGGAGCGTGTGCCGAGCAGTGCGTTGATACGCGGCACCGCCTCCTTCAGGAATTCTGGGGAGCGCTGCGACCAGCATCCCGCAGCCACCAGCTTCTGCCTCGGCTTGAGAGATGCGGCGAGGTCATCCAACGTCTCAAGGGATTCCTGGCGTGCCAACTCGATGAACCCGCACGTATTGACGATCACCAAATCGGCGGATTTGGCGTCCAACGTAGGCGCCAGACCGGCCCGCTGCAAGAGGACAGCCATCGAATTCGAGTCAACCGTATTCTTCGGACATCCCAATGACGCGATGTAAAAACGAAAGGGGCGCTGAGCGCCCCTCCTGGCTTTGCTGGTTTGCCTGCTCACGAATCCTCCAGAGACGTCTCTCCGAGAGGTGTCCAGGCCCGTCGCACTACTTCACCCTGATCCCCCAGCACACCCCAGTCCGTGCCATTCACATAGAGCTCAAATGCCCCTCCATCTCCCGTTGAGACGATGAGAATCTCCTCTGCCACAGCCTCGACGAGCTGCTGCGGATCGGCAATCCCCTGAAACACGATAGTAGCATCTGCTGAGACACTGATCCAGGCGTGACTGATCGGCACCAGACGAATGCGCACCGTACCATCTCCCAGGAGCGGGAAGGAAGGCGTGGGTAGCGGCGTGAGTGTTGACGTCACCTGGAGTTCTCCCGCCCCACCATCATTCGTCACCGCCGCGGTCGGCACGGCCGTGCTGCCGACCACATCACCCGAGCCAAACTGCAACCACAAGAAGCTACCCACGGCCACCAGAGCGAAGAAGAGTAGCACCACGCCAAGGATCTGGACAAGACCACCGGAGGCATTGGCCCGCACGGCAGCACGTTCCTGTTCCAGGGACGGTGGGGGTGGCGCCCAGGTGCGCTCCCCTCCCCGCGTGGGGGTCTCAACCTGCGGCGTGCGAGGCAGCAGCGGCTGGCCGCTAATCTCAGCATCGTAGCGTGCCAGGGCATCCTCTACTGGCAGTCCCAAGAAACGCGCGTAGTTGCGCAGAAAGCCCCGCGCCTGGATTGACCCGGGCAGCGCTTCATAGTCGCCCATCTCAATCGCCTGGAGGTATTGACGTCGAATCCGCAACGACCGGACAACATCCTCCAGGTCTCTATGCTGCGACTCACGCGCGTGGCGCAGCCAAGCCCCCAGACTATCTACCATCAAGCCGCATCTGCTTCAACAACCACTTTCACCTGACCACGCACGCCACCCTCGAGTCTGAGCGTGACCGTATGCTCACCGACCTCACGTATAGGGCGCTCCAAAGCCAACCAACGATGATCTATCTCTACGCCCAACTCTCGTGTCAGCTGGTCGGTGATATTGGCAGACGTAATCGACCCATAGAGACGTCCTTTCTCACCGGCCTTGACCTTGAAGCGAAGCTCCTTCTCAACCAAGAGCTTGGCTAGTTCCTCGGCGCGCTCTCGAGCCCGCTTGGCACGGAGCGCCTGGCTTGCGGCGTACTGCTTAGCAACCTTGATCTCTCCCGCGGTTGCTCGCACACCCATCCCCTGAGGCAAGAGATAGTTGCGAGCATAGCCTTCCGCAACATCAACGACCTCATTGGCCTTGCCAACACCGGACACATCTTTCTTCAAGAAGACCTTCATCGAATTCCTCCTTGGCCCGCGGGACCTACCCACGGGTGTTGCCCGAGGGTGTTTCACGTGAAACACCCTCATGGTGGCGAAAGACTGCCCCTCTCCCCGATACCTCATCATCCCAACAGCCTTACCTGAATGGAGAGCAGAAGCCGGTACAGACGCTGCATGATCGTAGGTTTCTCCAGAAGGCTCAAACCAGCTTGATAGGTCGCAAATCCGGCTTGCCGCCGGCCGGACTTGAACATGGAAACGCCAAGGGCCAACAGCGTTTCTCCCTGCTTCTGGCCATCTTCTAGCTCCTGGAAGACGCTTGCAGCCGATGCCCAGGCCTTCTCAGCTTCCTCCCTGCGCTTCAATGAAGCATAAACGCTCGCCAGGTTGCCGAGAGCCTGCGCCTCGCGATCCCTTTCCTCCAGCCGCACAAAGACACGCAGCGCCTCCTCCAGGGACTCCAACGCCTCATCCCAGCGCCCCTGCTTGCGCCGGATGATCCCAACGTTGTTCAACATCTCGCCGACTTCAGCTTCGCGCTCGTGTTCAGCAAAACACTCCATCGCTTCACTGAACTTGCGAACGGCTTCATCGTACAGACCTTCTTGGAAGAGCCTTAGCCCCTCCTGTTGTAGTTGCTCTGCCTCAGACTCAGGCATGCGTCACCTTCCTCAGATTCAGCCTCTAGAGATTCCACTGCAAGCACGCCGCAGCGACACCCCGGCTAATACGTGATCTCCAGGAGCCCTTCCGCGATACCGCGCAGCTGACCGGCGGGCATCTTGGCGAGCTTCATTGCCAGATCAAGATAGCTCTGGTTGATGGTCCGCAAAACAAACTCACGCAGCTCTGGCGATAGCTCCTTCAATGACTCGAACTCCGAGTGCGCGCGATGCCACGCTCCCACCTCGCTGTCACGATCCATGAAGTACTCCAGCGCGACACCCATGCCGCGGCCCAGGACCTCCAGATCAGCCACTGGAATCGCCCGGCGACCGTGCTCATAGTCCGATATAGTCGAGGCGGAACAGCCCAAGAGCTCCGCAACCTTCGCTTGCGTGAAGTCCTTCTCCTGGCGCAGCTGCCTCAAACGCTCACCAACGATTCGGTGGCGCAGCGGTAGGAACGACTCAGGATTGGGGAGCTGGGCCTCCTTGGCGTTCTCATTCAGAGACGCCGTAGCGCGGAACGCGCTCATAGGCGTCTCAAGATAGCGCGCCAACAATTCCAGTTCCGGAAGAGCGATAGCCCGTGTGCCATTCTCGTAGTTCGCAAATCGCGTAACGGAGACCCCCAGCACCGCCGCACACTCACGTCGCGACGCCCGGGTCTGATCTCGGGCACTTCGAATCAGGATTCCCAAGATTCGGTTGCGTAACTCGGTGACCTCTGGATCTGCCATATCTGCTCCTTGTCCCACACAAGATCTATCCTAAATGCACAGACAGCCTATGTGCGCAATGGCAATTGGGCCCCTTCCAGTCTGCGCACGTTGAGCAGGATCCATTATAGCATGGGCCAACGTTGACAACAATCGAACGGCATCCCGCGCATGTTGCGGCGGGGGCAAGATTCCCTCCGATGATCGGCGTGGTGAACGACTGAGGGCCAGGACGTCTCCCCAGCGGCTATACTGCACAGATACACATCTGGACATTTCCCCAAGGAGTGGAACACGGCCAACTCCCAAAGACCCCCACGATACTGTCATGTGGACAATCGTCTCACCGGATCCGTCCTCGGTCCAGCGGGAGAACTCCTCCACACATGCCAGTACCACAACAACCGGGAGTCATGCCTTGAGCACCCACTAGAATCAGGTTTGTCGGTGCGCCCCCTTCTGCCGTCCATCGCTCATGAGCACGGATAGCTGTGGAAAACATCCACTTTTCGGTGGATAACTACTCGGAAAAGGGGAGAACTCCCCCCAGGAAAACGGTCTTCATGACACATCTTCCTATGGAACGACCCCCAAGCATCGGCACTCCCCCCTTGATCACCCGGAGTTATCACGTGAGAAATCCCCAGCCTGACCATGTCCCATGCCCCCAGATCTCGTAGGCGTGTCCACATCCAAGTACGAGATCCAGGTATGGCATGGCGTTTTCCACACAATCCACTGCTCTACTACCATGACTATCTATTGGGTTTATCAAATGAATGATAATGAATCATGATACTCCTGGAACGCCTGCGCCTGCCAACAAGCGGCTATCTCAACAGCTGTTCCTACAACTTTGCTATGAGTGAGCATTACCGTGCTGGAGGAAAGGGAGCGGCTAGGACGCAGGAGCTGAGTGTTCCATACTAAAACGCCCCCCACTAGCTGGGAGGGCGTTTGTGGCCCCAGGGGAAGTTGAATCCCCGTTTCCGGCTTGAGAGGCCAGCGTCCTAGGCCACTAGACGATGGGGCCGTCTAGGAGAAGATTGTAACAGATGCATTGAGTTTGTCAAGCCTCGTCCTATACCGCCTGGTCTGGTTTTGACATCCGCTTCGGCTTCAACTATAGTCCTAGCAGCTGCATAGCACCCGGATCGGCGCAATGAGCCGGAGAAGTGACAATGATGGAAGAAAGAACCAACGAAGAATGGACACGCGCCTTAGGAGAAGTCCCTGCCCCTGAGGTACTAGACGATCTTCGGGAGACACTTCTGCGTGGTCTGCGGTACGCATTGAAGCAGCGGTATCATGTGACGGAATCCGATCTTGAGGACTTCGTGCAAGACGCACTGGTCAGAGTTCTTGATAATCTGGGTACGTTTCGCGGCGAGAGCAGATTCACCACGTGGGCTCAGAAGATTGCGGTTCGTGTCGCGTTCTCGGAGCTGCGGCGCAAACGTTGGGAAAATATCTCGCTGCAAGACCTTGTCCGGGAGGGTGCGTTGGAAGACGACAGCTCGGGAGCTTCTCCTCTGTCCTGGATACCCTCCTCGGAGCTTACGCCTGAACGCAAGATCACACAGCATAGCTTGGGAGACCTGTTGGGAAGTCTGATCCAAGAGGAACTGACAGACCTACAGCGACAGGCGATGACGGCAATCGTGCTCAGGGGGATGCCCCTGGAAGAAGTCGCACGCCGGATGAGCACAAACCGGAACGCGCTGTATAAGCTGCTGCACGATGCTCGGCGGCGTCTCAAGCAGCGGCTTGAGGCGCAAGGTGTGACCGTTGATGATGTCATGGCCGCGTTCACTCCTGAGCCGTGATCTGTGATCTTCCCCATTCCATTTTCCGGGGACCGCGGTAAGATAGCTTGGTCTGTGAGCGTCTAGTCAGTGGATAAGGTATAGACTGCATATGATGAGTATAGAGTCTGAGAAATTGCGAAACCTTATGCGCAGCATCTTCATGACGCACCGTGATGAGATCGGATGCGACACGTGTTTCGATCAGCTGGATCTCTTCGCGGAGCTGACGCTGACCGGCAAGGACACTGCCGGTGTCTTGCCCCAGGTATATCGGCACCTCCAGATGTGTCAGGCATGCCGGGAGGAGTTTGAAGCACTTCTCTCCGCCCTCAGGCTGTAGTCATTCCTCTTCTGCGCAGCTGGGACGTAGGCACGTTTCCTGTTACTCGGTATCACCCGTGATATACCGGCAGTGCAGATTCCGGCATCTCAAGGCCGCCTATCCAAGCGGCGGTGTCGGCCCCCAAGTGTGCCGCAGGCCGATGACGCGGAGAATGGGAGCGCTGCCAACGACAATAGCGCAGGACCTAGCACAGCTGCGGTCTTGTGCAACGTTGACCGAACTCTTGGAAGCCACAACGGCGCGATCGGATTCGTAGCTACCGCTTTGCTCCGATTGTTGACATTTTCTGGACTCAATGCTAAGTTATGCGAGCGTAGGTATTCTGAAGAAAGGATAGCTTGTAGACTAAGGAGCGTAGCTGTGGTGTCTTGGGTCGTTGCATCCATAGGGCTGGCAAGTCTGTTGTTCTCCGCGATCGGACGGTCACTTGAGAGCGGTACGTGGGAGGGGTTCTTCACGTCAGGGCGTGCCGGACGGATATTCTGTCCATGTGGCTCGCGGGCTTCGTGGTGGGTCCAGAATCCAGCGTTTGAGAGCACGGCCGACGAGCTTGAGCAGCGGTACCAGGAAATCACATCGCATCCCTATGAACAGGTCTACGTTCGCATCCGTGGCGAAGCGAGCCGCAAAGGTCAGTACGGGCCCCTGGGATCCTACCAACGCGTGGTGTATGTGCAGGAACTCCTCGAGGTGAGGCCCAAGCGCGATACCGATTGCTCGACGGGCGAGGAATAGGCGCCGGCGTGCAGGCTGGGAGGTGGTCAATGCAGGGCACAGAGTTCTTGATAGTCTTGGGGAGTGGGGTCTTCCTCCTCGGGCTGGCTTTCATCATCTGGATATTGGACACGAAGCGCCGCGGGTATGGGACGCCGAATTGGCCCCGGGTGGTGGGGGAAGTGCTCTCCGCCACGATTGTGGAACTCGAGCGGGAAACACCGGGCGGGATGGTCTCGACGTTCACGCCGATTGTCCAGTATGAATATGAGGTGGACGGCACACTCTACACCTCTGGTCGCTCGAACTTCCTCTCTGATGAGCAAGGGACCTTTAGGGATCGTCGTGCTGCCGGGCAAGTTGTGGACAGATACCCGAGTGGAGCATCCGTTGATGTTTTCTACAATCCTGCCAACGCAAAACAAGCTGCGCTTGATGTTCCCAAGCCGGCAGCTCACAATGCCGTGCTCGCCTTCGGCGCGACCAATCTGGTTGCCGGCGCCTTGATCATCGCTTTGGGCATTGTGCTGCTCTGAGCGTGATCCACCGGGTCCGAGAAATTGATCTTGCGGTCTTTCTCCCCGCGCGATTATCTGCTATAATGATCATAAATATCGTTGAGACGTTGGCTCGGCGCCGGCGATGACGGCTGAGGAGAGGTATCATGCCAGAAGTCAGAGCACACATTGACGGAAAGCACATGGACTGCAAGGTATTGTTGTATGCGCTTTCTACCTGCATCTGGTGCCGCAAGACGCGCCAGCTTCTTGAGGACGAGAATGTCGCGTTCGACTGTGTCTATGTGGATCTACTTGATGCGGAGGGACGCAAAGCTTGCCGGCAGCATATACGCCGGTTCGGTGATCGAACTTCGTTCCCGGCCATCATCTTCGATGACACAGACTGCATCATCGGGTACAGACCCGATGCGATCAAGGAGAGGCTAGGTCTATGAGCGATGATATCGGCATCTCTCCAGAGGCAGTTGACGAGCTCCACCAGCGCCTGGACCGTGAGGCCAAGGCCGGAGGGTACAATCTCAACCCGGATGCTGCCTTCACGAAGGGGCTGGTAGAAGGGTTGCTGATCAATGAGGCGAGGTACGGGTATGGGTCCTGTCCGTGTCGGCTCGCCGACGGCGAGCGGGAGCTGGACCTGGACATCATTTGCCCCTGTGATTATCGGGATCCGGACCTGGTTGATTGGGGAGCGTGCTACTGCGCGCTCTATGTGTCCGATGAGATCCGTGATGGGAAGCAGCGGCTGCAAGCGATCCCCGAGCGACGTCCTCCCGAGGAAGTGCGCGAGGCCGGGGACGCTGCTACCAAATCCGCCGACGTATCTGAGGACGCGCACGAAGAGGAACTTGTCGGCTTCACGCGGAGGGGTATCCCGGTCTGGCGCTGCAAAGTCTGCGGATATCTCTGTGCTCGCCGGCGGCCCCCGCTCAAGTGCCCGGTGTGTAAGGCAGATCAGGATCGTTTCGAGCGGTTTGTGTAGTGCTCTATGGACAACGGGGTGAAGCTTAGCTTCACCCCGTTGTTACTGCTTTTCGATCGTCTATAGGCCTTTGTAAGCCACCAGAATGACGCCCAGTTCTGCTTCCACGGCCTGCAGCTTGTCCAGCTGCTCTGCGCCAGGGCTGCGATCTTGATCACCGGCTCGAAGGCCAGTACGTAGGTGCCCAGAAACTCCTCCAGCTCATGGATCTTCGCGATCTTCGCTTTGTCCAGTCGCGCGAATCGAACCTGGGGTGTCTCCATTCATCTCTCCTTTCGTCGCATCAAGGGCGGTAGCTCATTATAAAGGCTCTCTCAGGCTGATACAACCTCTGTTGCTTCTGCCGTTGTCGCTGTTTGACCTGGCACTCCTGTCCTGGGCTTCTTGCCGGGCGCCTCGCCGACACTATAATGGCTGGTATGCCCATCTATCTTGACGTCTCAGCTGCTGTGCACCACCGGGCCGGGCTTGGTCGCTACGGCG
Source organism: uncultured Anaerolineae bacterium (assembly GCA_965602565.1). Lineage (GTDB taxonomy): Bacteria > Chloroflexota > Anaerolineae > B4-G1 > SLSP01 > PWVB01. Next base: position 1,447 of record CBFCZM010000030.1, on the reverse strand, counting down.
ACAGCCTGGTGAGGGCGTTGTCCACTACAATCCCCGATCGGATGGCGCTGTTCTACAATCAGGAGCGGGGTGTCGAACCCCTGAGTGGGCTTGAGCAACTGCCTTCCAGGACGGTGTCTCTGGGCTACAAGCCCTGGCGGATGGCAGTATGGATGGGGCAACTTGCCCGGCTCCCCTTCAACCGGCTGGTTCCGGGGGCCTCGCTCTTCCATGCCACGGAGCATCTCCTGATGCCGCTGTGGGGTGTGCCGACCGTGTTGACTATTCACGACTTGATCCCGCAGCTAGTCCCTGAGCATCACAAGCCGCTGAACCGCTGGTACCTGAGTTGGACGATGCCCCTTTACTGCCGCCGTGCGGACCACATCATTGCCGTCTCAGGTGCCACACGCCGGGACCTGCTGGCGATGTACCATCTGCCGCCGGAGAAAGTGTCGGTCATCCACGAGGCGGCTTCTCCGCGGTTCCGACCGCAGACCGAGTTATCTCACGAGCGGGTACGTGGGATGTATGGATTGCCGGAGGAGTACCTGCTATATGTAGGCACGATTGAGCCACGCAAGAACCTGGAACGATTACTGGAGGCCTGGACGCCGCTGCGTCAGGCAGGCGAGTGTCCTCCCTTGGTGATTGTGGGCAAGCGTGGCTGGCTCTCTGACAGCTTCTACGCTGCATTGGAGGCAAGCGCGGTTCGCGAGGATATCATCCTCACGGGGTACGTTCAGGATGCGGATCTTCCCGTGATCTACAGCGCAGCCACTGCCTTCGTCTGGCCTAGTCTCTATGAGGGATTCGGTCTCCCGCCGTTGGAGGCGATGGCCTGTGGCACGCCGGTGGTCTGTGCGGATGTGTCGTCGATGCCCGAGGTCGTGGGAGATGCGGCGTTGCTGTTTGATCCGCAGGATGTGGGGGCGATGAGGGACATGATACGACGGCTTGTGGTAGACAGAGCCTTACGAGAGGAGCTGCGCCAGCGTGGATTCGTTCAGGCTGCCAAGTTTTCCTGGTCTCGTGCGGCTCGGGAGACTTTGGCCGTCTATGATCACTTGTCAGCGGCTCAATCTTCGTAGAGTCCTATGCCACGCTACGTCCTCGATGCACGCACCGCCACACCGCATTTCCCGGGTATCGGTCGGTACGTGTGCAATCTTGCGCGCGAGTTGGTGCCGCTGCTGGCACCGGCGGAACATCTGACTGTCTTGGTGTCCCCCGAGCATCCGGTGATCCTGCCGGAGACCGGGCAGGCGGAGACCTTGCCGGTGGCGGCGTCCCCGTTCTCTCTGCGCCAGCAATGGGTGGTCCCGAGTCTTCTACGCGAGCTGCAGGCCACGCTGTATCACAGCGCTTACTACCTGATGCCCTACCGCCCGCGGGTTCCCAGTGTGCTGACCCTCTTCGATCTCATCCCCATGCAGTTTCCATCCCAGAGTTCGTGGCGTGCCAGAAG
>CBFCZM010000029.1:0-13355 GCA_965602565.1 uncultured Anaerolineae bacterium | reverse complement strand
CGGCGTGGTCGCCCGGTCATCAGTTCCTTTATCCGGCAGAACTGCCGGGCTATTCCGCGCGGATTGGAGCGTGGCCTCGACAAAGGCCAGCTCGAGCGGGAGTTGTGGCTGCCAGCCGGTGCGCTGTTTGGACGCCACTTTGCTGAACAAGCGTATGGCCCCAACCAGATGGTCGGGATCGGTCCTGCTTGCCATTCCTGCCAGCCGTTCGCGCTCATCTTCGGTGGGATCGGACCACGTGTGGCCGGCGCCGAGCCGCGTCAGCAGCAGTCCCCGCAGGAAATCCGACGTCTGGCGGGCTAGCTGCCGCGGATCGGCGCCGCCGTCGACAGCGCCGTTGATGATCTGTAGCCCTTCCGTCAAGTCTTTGTCGATCCAGGCTCGCAGCAGACTCTGCACCACTTCGCGGCGTTCTGCGCCCAGCATCGTGCGCACATAGTCCGCGGTGATCGTGCCATTTGCCGCCATCTGGTCAAACAGGCTGATGGCGTCGCGCATGCTACCGGTTGCGGCGCGGGCTATGATCTCCAGTGCCTGCGGTTCGGCATCCACCGATTCTGCCTTTGAGATGGTGTCCAGACGCTCCACCAGGGCGTCAAGTGGGATCCGGCGGAACTGAAATCGCTGGCATCGAGAGAGAATCGTCTCGGGAATCTTGTGGGCCTCGGTCGTGGCGAGGACAAAGATCACGTGTTCTGGGGGTTCCTCTAGCGTCTTGAGGAGTGCGTTGAAGGCTTGCGTCGAGAGCATATGCACCTCGTCGACGACATAGACTTTGTAGGTAGCCTGCGTAGGGAGGAATCCCACCTTCTCCAGGAGGTCGCGGATGTTGTCGACACCCGTGTGGGAGGCCGCGTCGATCTCAACGAGGTCCATCAACCGTCCTTCGCCGATTGCAGCGCAGATCTCACACCGGTTGCAGGGACGCTCGTCTGCCGGCGCGAGGCAGTTGACGGCTTTGGCGATCAGGCGCGCGGTGGTGGTCTTCCCGATGCCACGGGGGCCGGCCAGCAGGTACGCGTGATGAATATGTCCGGTCTGCAGGGCATATCGCAGCGTCTGCACAATATGCTCCTGTCCCACGACGTCGTCAAACGTCTGCGGGCGCCATTTGCGATATAGCGCTTGCCCCATTCGTGCCTCCCATGGTCACGAGTAGTCTATCACGGATGCTATATCAGGCAAGGTTTGACGCATCTGGGGCGTGTCTCAGCAAGGGGGCGAATGCCCAGGAAAGGCTTCTTGCTGGACCACCCAACTGTCAACTGCTCACGTTGTTGCGCGCCCCGCGTCTGGGCGGATGCGGGAGACACCATATACCACAAAGCTGAAACGCCCTCAAGTCAGACAGCGTTTCAGCTTCGTGACACAGAGAAACCGGGGGTGTCGCAACACCCCCGGTTCACCAGAAGGAGGAGAATCTCTGCACGGTCCCCGATTCCGTACAGAGGCACTATACCATTTTCATACCCTGTGTACTTGACGTTAGCCTGACGCTTATCTGACGATCAGGAGGATTGGCTGCGCGTTCTGGCGCGCAGTTGGCCGCAACCGGCCTGAATATCGCCGCCGCGACGCAGGCGCAGCGTATAGGGGATGTGCCGGCGATCCAGAATGCCGGTGAAGTCCGCTACGTGTTCGTCAGATGAGGGTTGGCCCGGATAGCCGTCGGTTGGATTGAGCGGGATCAGGTTGACGTGAATCAGCATCCCCGCAATGCGGGCAGCGAGCGCCGTTGCCTGCTCTGGCGTGTCATTGACGCCATCAATCAGGGCCCACTCGAACGTCACTTGGCGATTGGTCCGCTTGATGTATTCCTGGACCGCCGCGAGAAGTGCGTCCAGATTGTGACGCCGGTCGACCGGCATCAACTGGCTGCGCAATTCGTCTGTTGCTGCGTGGAGCGACACGGCAAGATTGACCTGGAGTTTCTCCTTGGCAAAGCGGCGGATGGCGGTGGAGATGCCGGCGGTGCTCAACGTCATGCGCCGCTGGCCCATCTGCAGGCCGTCCGGGTCCATAAGCCGGGTGATGGCGGCAAGGGTGTTGTCGTAGTTCAGCAGGGGCTCACCCATTCCCATAAAGACGACGTTGGTCACTCGCCGGCCCTGGGCCCGGAGTGCGCGCTCAAAGTGCAATACCTGCGCGACGATTTCGCCGCTGCTGAGATTGCGTTGGAACCCCATCTGCCCTGTGGCACAGAACCGGCATCCGATGGCGCAACCAACCTGGGTCGAAACACAGACTGTGCGCCGGTCGATGTACCGCATCAGGACGACCTCGACCTGTTCGCCGTCGCTCATGCCCAGCAGGTCCTTGCGTGTCTCGCCGGTCAGGGATTCCTGCGTGGCGAGTGCCCGCGGCGTGTGGAGGCGGGCTACCTCCTCGAGCTTGTCCCGCAGCGTCTTGGGGAGCGAGGTCATATCCTGAATATCGGTGGCCAGCTGCTTGTACAGCCATTGCCAGATCTGGTCGGCGCGATAGCGTGGCTGTCCCACGCTCTCAAGCAGTGCCTCCAGTTCGCTATGATCAAGATCAAGAAGGTTTGGTTTCCCCTGTGGCATAGGTCTTCCTCTCTATTCTCGCGCCGCGTGTGGCCCGCTTGATTGCCGGCAGGCCGCTCGCCACGTCTGCACCAACGTGGGGAGATCCTTGATGACGGTGGTGGGGTGGATGGGAGACTGGTCGAGCTCATGGGCTTGCGAGATGCCTGTCAACAGCAGCGCGGTCGGCATTCCCAGCCGAATACCTCCGAGGATGTCCGTGTCTAGCCGATCGCCGAGCACCAATGTGGTCTCCGGCGTCGTGTGCATGTGCTGCATAGCCTGTTGGTACAGTGGCCCGGCGGGTTTCCCGACCATGATAGGGTCGATGCCTGTTGCCGCAGCCAGAGCCGCAGTCTGGGCGCCGTTGCCCGGTGCCAGTGCGCGTTCCATAGGGAATGTCCTGTCGGGGTTGGTGCCGACAAAGGTAGCCCCAGCGAGGATCAGACGGGTCGCCGTGGCCAGCTTCACCCACGTGAGATCCCGATCCCAGCCCACGACGACATAGTCGACCGCCTCTGTGTCGGCCTCGCTGTGGAAGTCCAGACCGTGCGTTACGGCGGCATCCTTCACGCCGGGGCCGCCGATCGCGAAAACGCTGGCGCCCGGTTGCCTATCAGCGATATGGCGCGCTGCTGCTATTGCGGAATTGAGAACGTAGTCGGTGGTCGTAGTGATACCCATCCCAGCCAGCTTCTGGACGACATAGGCCGGTGTCCGGCTGGAATTGTTGGTGACCAGCGTGTACCTCAGATCCAGATCATGGATCAGCCGGAAGAAGTCCTTCAGCCCTGGCAATGCGGTCTGGCCTCGCCACAGCACGCCGTCCATGTCGCAGACCAGGCCGCGAATGCGGCTGAAGTCCAGCCTGCCGGAAGCTGCGTCCGCCGAGATCTGGAGCTGCTCATAGGCTGCGGGGGTGTCAACATCGGTCATCCACGCTGAGTCTGAGACAGGCAGATAGGCGATGTCGTCGTCGTGTCTGGCGAAGAGCGCGCGCCCGCCGACGTCGCCGGACAGGCAGGCCAACTCCTCGAAATAGCGCTTTGCGAAGAGCACCGGTGTGCCACGCTGTCCCTCCGCGGTTTGCGGCACGAGTATGCCGGCGCCTGTCTCCTGCCAGCGGAGCAGATACATTTGCAGGAGTTGGGGCGTAATCAAGGGCTGGTCGATGGGCATGAAGATAGCGGCGTCCACCTCCGGAGGGAGTGCTGCGATACCCACGTGGAGACTGCTGCTCACCCCCTCCTGCCACCGATAGTTGTGGACGATGCTCACCGGTCTGGCCGCCAGCGCAGGGATGACGGCGTCGGCGTGGGCGCCAACGACGACGATGACTGGATGCAGACCGGCCGACCAGGCTACATCAGCAGCCTGTGCGATCAGGGGTTTGTTGTTCCAGGCTAACAGCTGCTTTGGTTGTCCGAAGCGTGTGGACCCGCCGGCGGCAAGGATGACGGCAGCGACGTGGGGCTGGGCCATGGTCAAGACATACCTCGAGAATGCGGTCTACGTGTGACCGAGATGCAGCCATTGTACTGGGTAATGAGGCGTCGACAAGATGTGCCATCCAGGGCGGCACGGTAGTCGCGACCAGGCTGTTCCGCTCGATTGCCACTGAGATCGGCCATCCTGGACCGCACCCGTTCGTGGAACAAAAGCGCCCTGTGAGCGGCCATAACTCACAGGGCAAGGAGGAGAGCAGAACCGGGTCGGCTCTATACCCCGATTCTACTAGGGAAGAGATGTAGATCGTACTTGTCGCCACGATAGATGGCGTCGAGGAACTCGATCACCTGTCCCCGGTTGTCGTACGTTTCTCTCTGAAGCTGCAGCACGGCGGCTGGGGGTCTTAGCCCGAGTAACGGTAGGTCATTGTCCTTCCCGAGGGTGGCCCGGATCGTCTGGTTGGCGTAGGCCAGTTGGATGCGTAACTGCGTCTCGAGAGCCCCGTAGAGTGACTGTTTCTCCAGATCGATGTCCAGCAGGCCTTCACACAACGGGTACGGCAGATAGGCCGTGTCCACCGCTATCGGCACGTCGTTGGACAGACGCAGGCGGCGGATGCGGACCGTCTTCCCGCGCTTCTCGATGCGCAAGCGGCTTGCGACTTCGTTGTTGGCCGGGACGACGCTGCAGCTCAGGACCCGGCTCGTAGGCGTCATGCCATTGCGAATTGTGACCGCGCTGAATCCCTCGATTGCCGCTCCATCGATGATGCGCGATGTGCTGCGGGCCACGAAGCAGCCTTTGCCCTGATACGCGCGGATACAGCCTTCCTGTCTGAGGATATCCAGGGCCCTTCGCACTGTGAGCCTGCTGATGCCGTGGTCGGCAGCCAATCGCCTCTCTGAAGGTAGTTTCCGTCCTAGCTCTAATTCGCCTTCCTCGATCGCCTGACGCAACTGATGGTAGAGTTGTCTGTAAAGGGGAACGGGACTATTCGCCTGTAACATGGGTCTCCTTCCACTGAGTCCGATTGACGAGCTACTTCATTAAAGCTCATCCTGTTAACGAACACCTAGGGAAACCTGACAACGTCCTAACGAAAACCTTCCAACCCCGAAAAGCAAGAATGACTGTCGCGCTGATGGTTCGAGTCAGTTTGTGGGCCACCCGGGGTTATGGCGTATTGTGGGTACCCGCTGTAAGTGCTATACTATTGTGTAGGTTGTGGGAATGATTACTGCTTGGTGTTGCCGGTTCCCCTCCGGCACGCGTGACGTGTGCCCACAGAACAGAGGTCAAGATGGCGAAGACAGAGAAGACAGAGACGACGACGAAGCAGCCGCTCTTCAGTCAGCGGATCTCCTGGCTGCTCTGGGGAGGGTTGGTGGCTCTGGTGATCTTGATGGGGTCGGCTTTCTCGCAGGCCTGGCAGACAAACCAGGCTTTGAAGGCAGAACTCGCGACGCTGGTGCCGATGGTCACTGCAGCGCAGATGGAACAGGATGCGCTGGGGGCTGAGATGGCCTACGTTCAGAGCGACGAGTATGTCGAGGCGTGGTCCAAGACCCATGCCAAGATGGCATTGCCGGGCGAGGTGCTGGTTGTCTCAGTATCCTTGACCCCCACGCCGGCCGTCGTTGTCCCAGCTGTCGCGGCCCCGACACCTGAGCCCACCGCAGAATCCTTCTGGTCTGCACTGTGGCATCAGATCGTGGGAGACTAGGCTTGCCTGCGTTGCACCCCGCTAACCCATCCACGACGCTCGAAACCGTCATCGATATCGCGCACGAAGCCGGTGATCTGATTCGCAGTAACTTCGGCGCTGCAGGGCAGGTAGACTACAAGGGAGCTGTCAATCCGGTCACGGAGACCGATCGGGCAGCTGAGGCCATCATCGTATCGCGACTTCGGGCGGCTTTTCCCCAACATCGGCTCCATGGGGAGGAGTCGGGCGGCAGTCAGGGCCACGCTGAGCGACTGGCCATTCCTGAGCCGATCTGGCTGGTCGATCCACTGGATGGCACCAACAACTTCGCCCACGGTTTCCCGCATTGCGGTGTCTCGATCGGGCTGTTGGCCGGCGGTCTGATCGAGGTCGGCGTGGTCTACGATCCGCTCCGCGATGAGATGTTCTGGGCTCGCCGCGGGGAGGGCGCGTACTGCAACGGCGCCGAGATCCACGTATCGGCGGTTGAAGCCCTGTCGGCGGCATTCCTGGCAACCGGCTTCCCCTATTCCCGGCGCGTGGCCGCGGACAACAACAGCCGTGTTCTGGATAGCTTCCTGCGTCGTTCCCAGGGCGTGCGGCGGGCGGGGTCGGCGGCCTTGGACCTGGCCTATGTGGCCTGCGGCCGCTTTGACGGGTTCTGGGAACCAGGTCTGAGCCCGTGGGACGTGGCGGCCGGGCTGCTGCTGGTGGAGGAGGCCGGTGGCCGGTTCTCCAACTTCACCGGTGGCCACGATCGCGTCATAGCGGAGGGCGAGGTCGTGGTCAGCAACGGCAAGATCCACGACGATATGCTGGTGGTGCTGCGGGAGGGGCCGTCGGCGCCACACCCCGATTTCCGCGAGCTTGGGCCTTAGGGGAATCTCGCGGCTCCGCTTCACAACCAGGAACCGAAGTTGCCGCTTATGCGGAGACGTCAGTCGGTTCGCAGCTGCGGGGTGCCTCAAGCCACGCTTCCAGGGCTCCCGCGATCTTGCGGTCGGTGACCGCCATAGGCAGTGATTGCATCTCGTCCAGGGACGCCCATCTGAAGTCCTGACACTCGATGCACCGGGGATCGCCGTTCTTGAGTGAGCAGATGAAGGCGTACAGGGTGATGCGGAAATGGGTATAGGCGTGCTTGACGGTCGTCAGCGGCTCACCGACCTCAATTTCGATGCCCATCTCCTCGCGCAGTTCCCGGTGTAGGGCTTCGGGCAGCGACTCTGCCGCCTCGCGCTTTCCGCCTGGGAACTCCCACAGTCCTCCGAGCATATCGTCCTGGCGTCGTTGTGCGACCAGGGCCTGTGTGCCGGAATTGTTGGGCGCCCCTCGCAGTGTGACGGCGGCTGCCACGTCGTGGTGGGGGATGACCCTACGCGCCTTGGGTGCCGGGTACGCTTCCTGCTGCCCAAGGTCTCGTGCACGGCACAACGCTTCCCACGGACAGAGTGAGCACTTTGGCGACCGGGGCGAGCAAACCGTGGCGCCAAGTTCCATCAGCGCCTCGGTAAAGGGGCCCGCAGCATCCTCCGGTATCCACAGGCCGACCGCATCCTCCAGGGCTGCCTGGCTTGGCGTGGGCGCCGTGAGCATCCGGGCCATCACGCGCCGGACGTTGCCGTCCACAGCCGGGGCCGGTATGCCGAACGCGATGCTGGCAATAGCGCCAGCGGTGTAGGGACCGATGCCGGGCAGGCGTCGCAACGCGGTGACGTTGGCCGGCAGTTCACCATGATGCATATCGACGATGACTCGGGCTGCTCTGTGAAGTGAGCGTGCCCGGCTGTAGTATCCCAATCCCTCCCAGAGCTTCAGCACCTCCTCCTGCGAGGCTGCGGCAAGCGCCTCCACGGTTGGAAAGCGATCCAGGAAGCGCCGGTAGTAGCTGCGTACCGTTTCCACCTGCGTCTGCTGCAGCATCACTTCGGAGATCCAAACCTGGTAGGGCGTGGGGTTGCCGCGCCAGGGAAGCTCTCTGGCATGGCTCTCAAACCACGCGAGGAGACGCGTACGCGCCTCCTCACGGTTGTCTGTCAGATACCGCCGTGTCCCGCTTCCCAGCGTCATTGTGAGACCACGACATTCGGGGCCGGCGGGGTCATATGGACATAGACCCAAGTACCCATGTCGCTCCCCTTGCTGTACACGACCTTTTCCTCGACGGGGGCATACGGCGATGTCCACTGGTATAGCCACTTGGCATCCGGAGTGGACAGATTGACGCAGCCATGGCTCCGGGTGAAGCCAAAGCTATTGTGCCAGTAGGCGGCATGCAGCGCGTAGGCGCTGTTGAAGTACTGGGTCCACTCGACGTCCTCGAGGTAGTACCAGAGCGGGCTGTCACTGGTGACATCGCGGTTGATCATGGGGGTTGTGGGGAGCTTGCCCCAGATACGGGTCAGGCCGTTGGGTGTCCAAGTCCCGGTGCGCCCCGTCGAGACCATCGTGGCAAAGACCATACGGTCACCCTCATAGGCCGCCATAGTCTGTTCGAAGGTGTTGATCTCCAGCCATTTCTCGCCGCTACCCACACCCTCGGGGGGGGGGTCGACGTCCACGCGGGCGGTAGCGGACTGCTCTATCCACCGGTCAGGACCGACCATGTACCATAGCTGGCCGCCAATCGCTTCCTGTGCGAACAGCGAGACTCGGTCATAGCGGCGCAGGAGCACGTCCTCGCGTGGCGCGCCAGCCGGTGTCACCGCTGGATAGACGTTGCGGTTGAGCCAGGCAAAGGCATACCGCGGCTGTTCGCTCAGCACGACGCCGCTGAAGTCAGAGGGCGTGGTGAAGGCAATGTGTTCGGCGCGGATGAACTCGCCGGTGTTGATCTCATACCACGTCTCGCCGCTGTACTCAACGGCACCCAGCACACTTACCCAGTTGTCACCTGCCAGGAACTCTCGCAGCGGGGGCAGTCCGGCGGCAGCTTCCTCAGGGTGCCCATAGGCAGCCGCGGGCAAGGGCCGGACGTAGGCGAAGTTGTAGGCTGTGATCGCATCATCGGGCGTCTCGATTTCTTCGACGGCCAATTCGGGGAGCGGGTTGGGAAGCCGCGCGCGGAGATACTCCAGCCGCACCTGCCGAGTACCAGGTCCGTAGGGCGGACATCGCGAGGGATCACGCCGCGCGATCCGCTCAGGACAGATGTACTTGTCATCGACCTCGTCTGAGAAGAGCTGCAGCCCGGCATCGTCCAGAGCGGAGGTGCTTCCCGGCGCTGCCAAAGCCGGCGCCGGCCCACCGAGCCGAAGGGCGAGGCTGAGCCAGAGGGCGACACCGAGACCGAGAGAGACTACGTGGATGAGGCTTGCTATGGTTCCGTGCTCGGAAACGTGGGTGCAGCGATCAAGCTTCGTGCGTTTGGTTGTTCTGACCATCACAGTATTGGTGTATCCTATATACATGCGCTCCAGGATGTTCTGCTGCAATCGGAAGTTCGCTGGCTGGAGAACTGGTTTGCATTATACCATGACTTCCTTATACTGTAGTGCGCTTGTCACTAGCTTCTTTGTATCCTATAATCACGTATGATATTCGAGGTGGGCGCATGCGAATCCTCAATGAAGCTATTCAGGTGATCACAGAACCGCCAGGGGATCTCGTCTATTTCCTGGTCGCACTCTTTGCGCTGCAGCAGGCCTTTGTCTCCGCGCTGTCGGTACGCTCCGGCACGCCGAAGGCATTACTGGCCAAGCGCTGGGTGTGGGTCTCCGGCGGAATGCTACTTGCCCGCGCAATTCTGGTGGTCTTGGGACTCGCCGGCGTGGCGGGACTCGTGGTGCCATCCAGTATCCTCCCTCCCTTGGAGCGTTGGACACTTTTTGCGAGCATTGTGGGATTCATATGGGCGGGGATCCTCGATGCCGGATCCGACCGCCGACGCACGCTGTCCGTCGGTGGGTCGCTCTTCGGCCTGCTTGCCATAACCCTGTGCTTCTACGGCTACCACGCCGTTGCACCCACAGCCGCGGGGACATTCTTCGGCATCACCGGGGCCGCGGTGTTGGCCGAGATGGTGACAATCCTGCTGGCCTTGATGTTGGCGTTGGGATTGGCTGCCTGGATCCGTCCTCTCGAGTGGGAATGGGGGCTGGGGGTCGCGTTCTTCTGGTTTGTGGGCGCTTTAGCACAGGTTGGCTGGCCAGACCCCTCGATGGCCGTTGACGGCTGGCTGCGGTTGTTCTCTTTGGTGTCTTTGCCGCTGCTCTCGATCTGGGTTCACCGGCAGCTGCTGCCCGACCGGGTCCCTGTGGTACCTTCCGGACGGCTCTCTGAGGGGCACACCCTGATCGAACTGCTGCAGAACGTGGAGGCGTCGACAGATCTGGAATCGTCCCTGGCTATGGCCTGCTCTCGGTTGGCGGTTCTGCTGCAGGTTGACATGTGTGCTGTGGCTCTGACCGCAGAAGACGCAGAAGGGGTGGTCCAGGCCGTAGCGATTCATCCTCCGACAGCATCGCAATCTGCGCTGCCCCAGCTGCCCTTGGCTGCGTATGCAGGACTGCGGCGGGCTTTCGAGGAACGCCAGGCCGTCATTGCTTCGTCGCCTGACGAGGACGATTGGCTTGTCCCCCTGTACAAGGCTTTCGATTCCGACACCGTTCTGCCTTTGGCTGTGCTGCCGCTGTATCACGCGGGGCGGGTGTTGGGTCTGCTACTGCTGGGTGGGTCGCAGGGGATGTCAGCGTGGCGCAGCAGCGATTTGACAATGCCGGTGTATGTTAGCGATCAGTTGGCGGGCGCGATAGCTTCCGCGCAGAGCGCAGCTGTGGCGCTGGACGGCAGCGGCGGAGACGAGACCCGTGCGGCAGCCGCCGCAGGCGAGGCCGACGAAGACCACCAGACGTTGGTGGTGGCGCTTGAGCAGGCGAAAATCCAGTTCCAGGCGCTTAACGGCCGTATCCACGGCTTGATGCAGGAAATCAAGTCGCGCGATGAGGAGATTCTCGCGCTTAACAGAGAATTGGACACGCGAAGCCACGGTATCTCTGAAGCGGAACTGTCGGTCTGGCAGGCGGAGGTCCGTCAGCTAGCCGAGGAGCGCGAGGAGTCAGATCGCACCATCAGGGAGCTGACTGAGGACCGAGATCTGCTTCTCGAAGAGCGTACGCGTCTGAGTGAGGCCTTGTCGGAGAGCAGGGAAACCCTTGAGCAGATCGAGGAACACCGGGAGCGCCTTGAGGAGGAGGTCCTCAGCCTCAGGGCCAGCCTCGAAATAGCAGAGACCGAGACAACGACCTCAGTGCCTGCGCCGGTGGATCAGCCGTCCGCCCAGGACACAGGAGCGTCGCCCGCGGGTGCCGTGGGGCTGGTGATCGTGGATGAGAACGGCCAGATCACGATGGTCGACGCGCTGGCCCGCAGGACGCTGGGGCTGCCGGTGGGCAATGTGCTGGGTCTGCCGGTGGACGACGCCTTTGCCGATCCCCGATGGTCCGGTGCCATCGATGATCTGCTGGCCGGATCGGGTACGGGCGGCTTGAACCGACGCCATCTCACGCTCTCTCCCGATGAAGACACCGTGATTGAGGCGGACCTGGCCTCGCTCCGGGACCGGGATGGCGAGGTGGATGGGTTGGTGATTGTGCTGCGGTCCTCGGCAAGCGAGGCCGAGCGGCACGAGGCGATGGTGAGCCTGGCCAGTGATTTCCGCAGTCCGATGACGGCGATTATCGGCTACACGGATCTCCTGCTTGGGGAGCAAGGCGGCATTCTCACCGAGATGCAGCAGCAGTTCTTGGAGCGCGTCAAGGCCAACGTAGAGCAGTTGACCTATTTGCTGAATGATCTTGCTCAGATCGCTTCGCCGGACAGCAGTCTGATGGAGCTCTCGCCGCAGCCGATCAACCTCGTCGAGATCATCGAGGAGGCGATTATGGGCTTTGCGGCGCGTTTCCGGGAGCGGCGGCTTGCGGTGCAGCTGGATCTGCCGCCCGAGCTGGTGCTTGTCAGAGCGGATCGCGACAGCCTCTACCAGATCATGCTGAGATTGCTCTCCAACGCCGTCCTGTGTTCTGAGGAAGGGACGCAGATCGTGGTCAGCGCGCATGAGGTGAGCGACACTGAGGACGCGCGCCACTTGCAGATCTCCGTGACCGACACCGGGCATGGGATTCTCCCTGAGGATTACCCGCGTGTCTTCCGCAAACTCTATCGCGCGAACCAGCCGTTGGTACATGGGCTGGGGGAGACCGGTGTGAGGATGGCGATCGCCAAGGCGCTGGTCGAGGCTAATGGAGGCCGTATCTGGGTAGACAGTGAGGAAGGGGTCGGCAGTACCTTGAGCTTCCTCCTTCCCCGTGAAACCGAAGTGCAGGCAGAGGGGGATTAGGTGAGGAGCAGTACACGATTGCTCGTGGTGGTCCTGGTTGGCTGCCTTGTCCTGGCTGCAGTCGTGGGCAGCTTCTGGCTGGCCCAGGCGGATGCGCTGATGACGGCGCAGGCGCCGACACCGGGCTGGAGCTTGCCGACGCCGACGCTGTATCCGACCAAGACTACGCCGACCGCGGTCATCGTCAAGCCGACGCCTGCCCCCGCCGGAACCAAAGCCACCCCTGTGCCCGCTACTCCCGTGCCTGCTACACAGACGGTATCTCCGACGGCTACACCCGAGAGCGTGTGCGAGATCCGGCCGGGCTGGGTGATGTATGTTGTCAGAGAGGACGATACCTGGGAGAGCCTGGCCCAGAAATCGCAGACCAATGCTCAGGATCTTCTCAGGGGCAACTGCCTGAGCACAGCACTGGATCTCAGAGACGTGCCGCTGCTCTACTTGCCCTCTGTCGTGTCAGTGCCGTTCACGCCAACTGTGGTGACGGTGCTGTGTAGGATACCGCCTGCCAACTGGCAGACGATCATTATTGCGCGTGGTGAGACCCTGTGGGCGTTGGCGCAGCGATATGGCACGACCCCTGGGGTTCTGATGGAGTACAATTGCCTGCCCAATGACAGCATCCAGGCCGGCAGCGCGCTTCGCGTGCCGCCCACGCTGGTCATACCGCCCACACCGCTTCCCACCGCGACGTGGCTGCCGACCCTCACCGCAACGCCGACGCCCACTCTGACGCCGATCCCGACCGATACGCCGGTACCGTCACTGACGCCGACGCCGCGACCGTCGCTGACGCCGACAGAGACGCCGGTGTTGGTGCCCACGTGGACGCCGGTGCCCTGGCCGTGGCCGACTGAGGTCACGCCGACCGGTACCACAGTGCCGGAGACTCCGCAGCCTACGCCAACCTCACCGCCGACCGCGACCGCGACGCCGGAGCCCTCTCCGACCCCGGCAGCGATGCCGGCCCCCTAACCGACGTCGCGACGTCGACAACGTGCCGAGCGGACTCTGAGCTATTCTCGAAGTAGACGTCACGTTCGCTCGCGCACACCACGCAGCATGAAAATGCGGTCGCGAACTCCGCGGGTACGTCAGATAGCCGGGCACGACGACGTGTCCCAGAGGGGACCTGGCCTACATGCAGATCTCATGTAGGTTGGGCTGCCTGACCATCTGCTCGATAGTGCAAGGTGCTACTCTCGCAGTGGTAGTAGCTAGCCAAACACAACCGGCCCGAGCCAGTTCACCAAAGGCTCGGGCCGGGTGCGTGTTTATGGCTGGTCTGGAGGTTAGCGCCGTTCCCACTTCACGGCGTCGA
>CBFCZM010000028.1:0-13877 GCA_965602565.1 uncultured Anaerolineae bacterium | reverse complement strand
GGGCAGAGGTCCGAAGGGCGGGTTGGCCTCATAGACGACGTAGGGCTTGCCAGCCTCCACCAGCGTCTGCACGAAGAGGGGAACAAGGTAGCGATTGCCGCCGTGGCCGCTGAAGAGGATGATCTTGTTGAGGCCATGGCGAGCCATCTCGTCGCAGATATTCTCCAGCAGCGCCATAACCAGGTCACGGCGGATGACGACGGAGCCGGGTAGGTGCGCCGATTCGTGGTTGACACCGTAGGGATAGGCGTGGAAGACGATGGTCGGCTCGAGTTCGGCAGCGCGACACGCAACCGCGTGGCATGCGAACATATCGGTGCCCAGAGGCAGGTGTGGCCCATGCGGCTCCAGCACGCCGATGGGGATCAGCCCCACACCGTCACAGGTCACGACGGCTTCCTCGAAGTCCAGCGACGTCAGGTTTTCCCATTGCATAGGTGCCTCCTCAAGAGTGGAACTGCGATGGCGTGGGCCAAACCAGCGCCTCACCATCTCGCCGAAATCGTGATCTCGACATCGCGGTGCATCTCCCTGTCGATATTGGATAGGTGACGTCAGTCTAGGGCTTCAGAAGCTGCTAGGAGAAAGCGTGGAACGTGAAGGACACCTCACGCTCCACGCTTCGTGCACTTACTTGTCACAGCAGGGATCTCAGCCCCGCTGGGATCATAGGTCCAGCGCCATCAGCGATACGTCCCCCCCCATCTGACCGACCAAGAGCGTCGCACCGCGTGCGATCCCTTGCGGAGCCGACACCGCAGTCATGCTCTCCGGGGCATTTGGCACCTGAGTCCAGGTCGTGCCCGCGTCCCGCGAGATCCAGAGCGAGGTCTCAGAGAGCACCAACACGGCGCGGCTCTCTACGAAATCCGGCGACAGCAGAACACTGTTCACCGGGTCAGTGATGACCGCCGCACCCGACTGCGTCCAGGTGACGCCGTCATCCTCAGAAAAGAGCAGGCCCTGGCTCTCGGTACCGGCGAAGATCACGTGGTCCTGCGGATAGGTGGGCGATAGTGCCAGGCTGATGACCGGCTCGTAGCCGACCGAAAGCTCGACCTCACGCCAGGCGCGCCCACCGTTGGTGCTCCGGAAGACACCGCTCTCTACTCCGGCAAAGAGAGTTTCATCCTCGGCAAATCCCGGCGACATCGCCAGGCAGAAGACATTGAGATCCAGCAGTCCGAAGTTCCAGCGTGCCCAGTGGCTACCATGGTTAGCGGAGCGGAATATGCCATCCTCGGTGGTCGAGGCCAAAACGACGCCATCCTGAACAAAGTTTGGCGACATCGCCAAAGCCGAAACAGCCGGTGGTGGCGAATCCAGAATCGTCGCAAACCACGTCTCACCGCCGTCGGTCGAACGCAGGACGCCGCCGGGTACACCGGACAGAACATTGCGGTGCGTCTCACCGTCATAGTTGGGGGCCAGCACAACCGACGTCGTGGGAAGCGAATCGTCTAGCCCCAGGGAATCGTACGCTGTGTGCCACGTCCTGCAACCATCCTTCGATTGATACAGTCCGGTGACGCGAGCAGCAAAGCACGTCCCCAAATCCGGTGTACTGGCCAGAGCGTAGACAAGATCGATTTGGAATCCTTCGGGCAGAGCGCCATCAGACGGGTATTCAGACATTGGCATTTCCTCTACGTGTTCAGAGCTTCGGGAGGTGTGGAGCGATGTATCATCACATCGGTCGTCAGCGCCATGGCCGCGCTCGAGATCGCAGCACGCACGGCAGTCTTGACCACCGTCGTGATATCCAGGATACCGGCAGCCGCCATATTCGTCACCTGTCCGGCAATCACATCGAAGCCCACATCGGGATCCACATCTGCCAGCTGCCCGAGGACCTCGCCTGGCTCATAGCCGGTGTTCTCCAGCAACGTGCGCGTAGGTGCCTCAACAGCCCGCAATAGGATGTGGTAGGCCGCGCGTTCCTCCGGCTCCACGCTTTCGGCCATGCGCGTCTGCAACATCGACCGGCAGCCAAGCAACGCAGCCCCGCCGCCCGGAAGAACGCCCTCGCGCATCGCACCGCGCATCGCGTCAGAGGCACGTGTTGCCTGCTCTTTGGCATAGTCCAGCTCAGTCTTGGTGATGCCGCCCACGTAGAGGGTCGCCGATCCCCCCATGAGCTTGCCGATGCGCTCCCGGAGTTCGCCGCGATCATCCGCGTCAGAGGCACTGACGTGAACATCACGCAGATGGGCGATGTGCCGACGCAGGGCCTTTGGATCCCCCTTGCCGCCGATGATGCCGAGGTTCGACCTATCCGCCCACAGACGGCGTGCTCGCCCCAGGTCCGATAGCTTAACGCGCCGAAGAGAGTCTCCCGAGGCCTGGACAAGTGGTCGTCCACCGGTCAGAATGGCCATATCCATCAACGCGACACGCTGGGCGTTGGCGGCGGCCCCCGGCGTCTTGATCCCGATGGCGTTGAGCTTGATCTTGCCCTTGTCACGGTTCATCACAAGCATACCTATCGCGACATCGGACATCTTCCGGCAGATGATCGCCAAGTCCGTGATGCCCGCCTTCACACACAATCCAAACGCGGGGATCAGGTCACGCGGGTCCTCAATCTCAAGATCTGTCATCAGAACAGCTGCGTTCTGCAGCTCGGTTCGCTGCCGGGCTATGTCGGTGATCAACGTGCGGGAGAGCAATCCACCATTCCAGTACATGCCCTCGACATACTCACGATCGAAGAACCTCCCCTGGCTCTTGCGAATCTCCAGGCGGCCATACTCGCCGAGGATGTCGAAGATCTCACCCAACAGCTTCCCCAACTCAGGTTCACGGGTGATGACGGTCGCCAGGCGGGTCAGTTCCTCCTTGCCCACCACGCGACCGGTCATGCCATCGAGTTCATTCAGGATTTCACGCAGGCCTCGCTCCAGGTGAGTGCGCAGCCGCATAGCATTGCCACCGGAAGCAAGGTAGCGCACACCGCCCTGGTACGTTGCCTCAAACACGACGGCGGCTGTCGCCGTCCCATCCCCTACCTCCTCACGCACAGTCCACAGAACATTGCGCAGGAGCATGGCTCCGACATCAGCATTCCGACCGCGGATCTGGATGATCCGCCGAGCGATCGTGCCGCCATCGTCCAACAGCTCCGGAATCTTGCCTGTGGCGCCGATCGTCTTGTCATAGAGCACGATTCTGGGCACTGGGCCCAGGGTGGGTCGTACGACATCCGTGATCTGCTCAATGCCTCTGAGCATACCTCGATGCACGTCGGGTTGGAAGACAACCCTGGGTCTCTGCCACTTTCCTGGTTTGCTTGCCATTACGCTATGTGACTCCTTAGTGTATTCTCACCGCAACCTGGCATCAGGCTGCGATGTGCCATCCGGACTCTCAGCGGGTCGTGCGTCAAGCTGTGCTATCATACCAAAGTTCGGCAATTCGGAAACCCGAGTCATCCTAGATCGTCGGCAGCGTGAACATGTCGCCGGTATCGGCGATCCACTTGGCTAGCCGATCCTGCAACCGCTTCCTCTCCGCGCGGAACTTCGTGTTGTGTGCCAGGTTCACCAGTTCATAGGGGTCCTCGTTGAGATTGAACATCAGCCACGGCTGACCCTCGAACACCACATACTTCCAGCCGTCCCGGGTAACGACGGCCCGCCAGGGGCGGTCGACACTGTCGCCGTGGCCGGTGGGTATGACCGATTGGATGAATGCCGAATCCGGGGACTCGAGCTGCGGGCGCGACGGGAGACGCAGCCCCGAGTAGTCGTGCCCGCGCATCCACTCCGGTGCATCAATACCGCAGAGCCCCAGCGTCGTCGGCGCGATATCTACGTGGTTCATCGGCACATCCGGGCGTCCGGAACGTCCTTCGTAGCGAGGGTGGAGTCCGCCGATGATGAAGGGGATGCGCACCGATTCCTCCAGCGGGGAGGTCTTGAGAAACTGGCCGTGGGAACCGTGATTATCGCCGTGGTCCGAGAAGAAAATAAGATTCGTGTCGAGATCCAGCCCGGCCTCCGCCAGCGCCTCTCGCACGCGCCCCACATTCCAGTCCAGATTCTCGATCTGAGCATAGTACCCGGCCAACTCACGCCGCGCCCGTTCCTCGACCCAGGCCACCGGCGGCACGTTGGGCCGCAGCTCGACCTGCCCGGGCGTGTGGCCCGCCATCCATTCCGCAGGCGCCAGGTAGGGGTTATGCGGGGGCTGCACGGAGAGCACCGCGAAGAAGGGCTGGCCGTTCCGCGCCTTGCGCATCTCGGCCTGCCGCCGGATGTAGTCAATCAGCATATCCGTCAGACAATCGGTCTCGAAACCGGGCAGGCGATAGTGGAAGGCACCGTCGCCCTGCCCACCGTGAACCCAGGTATCCCACTGGCTGTTGTTGTTGTCATAGCCCACCCATGTATCGAAGCCCCCGCGCCGGTTGGGATCGGTGATGAACATCGCGGCCCGACCCTTGCGCTCCTCAAAGCCGCCCAGGTGCCACTTGCCGAAATAAGCAGTGTCGAAATCGTGCTTATTGAAGACATCCGCCACGGTTGGCATGCCCTCCGGCAGCGGATACTCGTGGCCGGGGACGCACTCGTGCGGATACCGGCTGGTCAGCAGCGACCCGCGGAACGGACAGCACAAGGGAAAGCCTGAGACAGCCCGCTCGTAGTTCTGTCCCTCCGCCGACAGCCGATCCAGATGGGGCGTGTTGAGATTGGGGTCACCGTTACAGCTCAGGGCCTGCGCCCGGTGTTGATCACCGAAAATCCAAATCGCATTCTTGTGCCGGCACTCATGCTGTGAAGACTCTGGCATCTCGGCTCCTTATGGAGAGAAACTCTGTCACCAGGGAAGTGCTTGATGGCACGTCCCTGGTTGCCCTTACACTTGGTAATCCTTCAGCGGTACGTACAGCTTGGCCTCGTCAAGGCTTTGGCAGAGCGCCAAGAACACTGTGCGCGTCAGCGTAGCTTCGGGTCGCACCGTTACACCGGACAGCCACGCCAGATGGTTGCCGGGTTCCCCCCAATCCGTACCGACGGCTTCTGGGTACGGGCTGATGAGAATGGCCGTCCTCTGAGTCTCCAGATTCGTCACAGCCGCCCAATGGCCGGTCCTGGGCCGACTGTACCAGGGATTCGGGCGGCGCTGCATACCGGCGGCGTGGAGCACATTCAACTGCGGGTCCCCACCCAGCCTCCAGAAGGAAATCCAGCCGACGGTCAGCGTACGGGCGGCGGTTGTGTGGTTATGCACTCGCGCGACCAACTTGAGGACGTTGCTGCTGCCGGTGGTCAGATATGCCAACTCCACCGATAGCCCCAGCAGCTTCTCTCGCTCCAGGTCGCTACACAGACGGACGCCGTGCCAGGGCACACCACGGTCATCCGTCACAGCGACCGATTTGGCGGTGAGCGTCTCTTGATCCAGCTTACCGGGGAAGTCCTCCCGGCCGACCACAGCGACGACCGGCGTGATCCCGCCGTACCACGGGCTCATCCAGCCGAACGTTGCCTGTTCAGGATAGGGCGTCAGCAGCTGATTGACACCGTCGACCTTCCATTGCGTCATGGCACCGCCGAACTCGGGCGCAATAGCAAACTGCGTCCGCCCATTGTCGATCGTGCAGAGCTCGCCTTGCGTCACGGCCACAGGTCCACGATCCCCAAGCCGAATGATAGGCGTGGCGAGGCGCTCGCGGAAGATGCGTGACTCCAGCTCAAACTCAGCCCGGTAGGCCGCAGCCTGAGCCGGCACCTGCACCGTGACGGGCTCGCGCATCGCATTGCCGATGGTAACGCCGCTGACAGCAAAGTCATCGCGATCCACGGTCACACCCTCCGGCACCGACAGCCGGGCGCGGCCCTCCATCGGGCGACCCCGTAGGTTGTCGATGACCACGTCCGCAGACACGGTATCATCCACTGTGACAAGCGGTGCCGGTTCCAGCCGGGCACCATAGATCTTGCGTACCGTCGCGGGTATGGGCTCCGGCTCATCCTGCCCCGCCATCCGGCGTGACAGCTCCCGCACGGCCTGCCAGGAGCCGTGTCCGGCATAGAGGGTCAGCCGACCGCCCCGCGTCCACCGCAAAGGCTTGCACTCGATCTGCGGCGTCAGGAACCCAAGTCCCCACGAGAATTCAGTCTCCGCCATATCCTTATCCCAGATAGCCCCCAGTGTACCGTGGCTCGATTCAATGCAGACCCACCGCTCCGCAAACCCATCGGGCAGCTTGGGAACATCCTCCTCCGCAGCGGGGTACTCACTCATCCGCTCACGCACGATGCCCTGCTTCAATGGCAGCGCCATTGTAGCCCGCTCCTTGGTGCCTGGCCAGACAAACCGGTCGAGCTGCAACTTGTGAGCCTCGTTACCCTGATTGACAAAGTCTGTCTCCAGTTCGATCAGATTGCCGCCGCCGAGTTTGACCGTCCTTTGCAGAACCAAACCGGGATACGTCTCCGAGCCGGCTTCCAGGACGATAGCAGTTCCATCGGCCGCCGGACTCAGGGCGATGTCGAAGTCTTTCTCGCTGAATTCCGAGGGATAGAAAGGCGGCCCCAGACTCTCACGCAGGTTCCCCAAGAAACGGTGTTCCGTCACAGCATGGATCGCGACCTCGCCACCGTGCTTGCGCGCCAGCAGCCGCGTTTCGCAGTTCTCCAGCCGCGCCGCTTTCTCGCCAAGGTCAACCAGCACGCCGCCCGGCGGCATACAGAAGATCGCCAACCGTTCCGGCTTGGTGGCACCCTCGCCAAACCCGACCGTGACGTACAGCGGGTAGACCCCGCCCAGCTGAGCGTTCAACGTGATCTCAGCGCCGGCCCAGCTCTTCGCAGGCACCGCGACCTCACGCGAGGTCCAGTCGACGGACAGGCCAGGCGCCGGTGTCACCGTCACCGTAGCCGTAGTCTCCTCGCGCAAGTAACTCTTGAGCTGCAGCGAGACCTTCTTGGCCACACCCGGCGACAGCGTGACGTACTCAGGATGCATGCTGACCGCCACCGCAGGCTGTGGGCGCAGCCCCGTGCCCAGCTCCAGCACCTCGCCATCGATGATGAAGATCGTGCGCAACGCAGGAACCGGCTGGTTGCCCTTGACCGCCGGCGTATCCAGAGAGATATCCACCGGCGCCGAAAGCTCCACCGTCTCACCGGCGTCCACCGTCAGCGTCTTCCGGTAGTCGAGCTTCACATGCTCCGCACCGGAACCGATCAACGAGATTGGGACAGGCTCGGATCGCTTGTTGGTGAAACGCCAGCGCAGCTCTGTGGCGATCCCCTTGGGCGGTTCGATGTTGTCAGCGATCGCACCGGCGAAGAAAGCATCGGTCTCCACAGCCGTGATCCGCCAGGATTCCCGATCGCCCCACACCGTCAGAGCCTCCCCATCTTCCTGGAAGTGGTAGGTGAAGACCTTCATCCCCTCCCAGCGTTCGTCGTCCTCCACCTGCTTGAGCTCACGCTTGTAGGTGCGGTACCAATCGTGGCGTGAGAAGAAGGGCTGTGCGCAAGGCAGCGTGAGGATTGCCGGGATGAAGTTGAGCATCCACACGGACGTGTCCGGCACCCAGCAGAACCCCACTTTCTTGTAGAGCGGCATCGCCTTGAGGTTCCCGGACCAGGTGCCCAGGGTCAGGAGGTGGAAGCCAAGATCTAGGCAACGCTGAACGCCGTTCTGGAGCAATCGCCGCGCCAGGCTCTTCTTCTGATAGTCCGGCTGCACGTTCAACAGATCGATGTAGCCGACGCCCTTTTTCTCCGGACGCTCGTTGAAACTGCAGTAGCCAACGATCTTGCTCCCATCCTCCGTCTCAACGACGTGGACGTTCAGCATTCCCTGGCGCTCGTACCACTCGGTGACCATCTGGGGGGTGATATCGGTGCCGCCGCTCCAGGTACCGGGCCATTGGTCGTCGCTCGCCTTCCACATCGTCGCCAGTTTCTCGGCGTCTTCGGCGATTACGATTTCGCGGATAGCAAACTTCTCACTCATCTCGATATCTCCTTCAACAACTTGAGGTAACTCTGATATCGGGGCTCCGAGACGTTCCCATTGTCCACAGCTTGTTTGATCGCGCAACCAGGTTCGCTATCATGAACACAGCTTGCGCCATACTTACACTCGCCGAGGAATGGATGGAACTCCGGGAAGAACCAGGGGAGTTCCTCGGGGCGTGCACGCCAGAGCGCCAGCTCTCTCATACCCGGCGTATCCACAACCCCGCCCCCACCCGAGAGCGGCACCAACTCCAGGTGCGTCGTTGTGTGACGCCCCTTGCCAACCGATCCCGTTCCGACAGCGCGCACGCGGAGGCCCAGGCCCGGCTCAAGCGCGTTAAGCAGACTGGTCTTGCCGACCCCGGACTTCCCTATGAGGATGGACACCCGATCTTTGAGGATCGCGCGAGCTTCATCGATACCCCGCCCATCTTCGGCACTCGTCAGGACAACGCCGTACCCCAGCCCACGGTAGAGCCGCACGGCTGCGTCCAGACCGTGCACATCAGAATGCGCCGCGTTCTGACGCGCGTTCCGACGCGCCGCGTCTTGGGGCTTGCCGACGAGATCCATCTTCGTGATGCAGATCAACGCAGGCACACCCGCGGCCTCTGCGGTCACCAGGTAGCGATCCAGCAGATGCCACTTCGGCTTCGGCCTTGCGGCTGCAAACACGGCCACCATCTGGTCAACATTGGCCACCAGCACCTGTTCCAACGGGATCAGCCCGGCGGCAAGCCGCGAGATCTGATTCCTCCGCGGCAGCACCGCCTTGATCAACCCGGTGCCATCTCCGGCGTCGACAAAGGCAACGTTGTCGCCGATGGCCACCGGATCGACATCCCTGATGTCGCCGACGCGCTGGACCTCGAAATGGCCCAGCGATGCGGGATCCCGGGTCGGGTAGATCAGCTGCTTCCGCAACATAGTGCTGATGGCACATGGCACCACCCGATCATTTGCCTGAATCAGATAGCGCCCACGGTCTTTCCGGATGACCGCTCCCGTCGCTAGAGGCAGCTCGGACTCCTGTGGCACGTCTGTCTCCACAGCGTGGTTATGTGAGATGTTCATTTTTTTTGTTCCTTGATGAGCTCAGGCAGACGCGCGTCGCCATCACCTGTGTGTGATGGCAGCACGCGGAAGGTAAACCCGGACCGATCGGAAACTCACAGCAGACAAAGACAGATGGTTTGCTTGGCATCGCACACCTCCTCAATGGCAGCAAGAAAACCACAGACCCTTCAGGGCACCGTGGCTTCTGCCTGGTGTACGGACCTCAAGCTGAGGTAGGGACGAGGCACAAAAAGGCCACGGGCCCAAGTGAGCCCGTGGCTTTCAGAGGTTAGTTCTGAAGATTCTATCTTGCCGGCAGCGCTTCTTTACCGGAGATAGACCAGGCGCACTTGATCGTCGTTGACAACGACTGCGAATTCTTTCATCATCGACAGCATGCACGCCTCCTTACAAGATTGATCTCCACATATCCTAAACCAGAATCCGGAATTGTCAAGCCCAGATGCGAACTGACAGTTCGCACTACGAACACTACGAACCCAACTCAGCGGAACGCCTCCGCAGGGCCGTAGGGCGCCAGCCCCACGGTGATATAGGGATTGATCGCCGAATCGTCTTCCTCGTGGGCGAAACGCCACATACGCCCGCACATCTCACGCTTCACGGACTCGTAGGCAAGGTCATCGGCCAGATTGTGCAGCTCGTCGGGATCGCTCCGCAAATCGTACAGCTCATCACGGTCAAAGCCGTTGAACGTGAACTTGAACGCTTTTGTCATCACGGAGCGCTGGGTGTAATAGAGCTCAACGCCGTTGCACTGCGTGTGGATCGCGTCGCGCCACACTGCGGGCATCTCGCCTTTCAAGAACGGCAGCAGGCTGGCGCCGGCAAAGTGCCGGTCCGTGGTACACCCCGCAGCATCCAGCAATGTCGGGGCAAAGTCAGCTTCGGAGACGAAGGCGTCAACGTGGCGCCCGGGATTGCTGATCTCGGCCGGCCAACGCACCACCGCGGGAATCTGATAGGCCCCCTTGAAACAGGGGATTCCCTTGGCAAAGAGACCGTGCTCGCCGGCATAGTCAGCGTGATCGGAGGTATAGAGCACCAACGTGTTGTCGGCCTGGCCGGTCTCCTCAAGCGCTCGCAGGATCTGCCCGAACATATCATCCAGGTAGGTGCAGTACGCCCAGAAGTGGCGGACACCCTCGCGGACCTCGCGTTCCGAGAGCTGGCCGAAGCGCATATCGCGCATCCGGCCGTAGATCGCGGGCTTGTCTGCCATCTCGTCGTAGTAGCTCGCCGGGAGCAGCACGTCATCGATGTCATAGAGATCCAGGTAGCGCTGTGGCACCACGTAGGGGTCGTGGGGGCCTGTGAAGCCGACGTAGAGCCCCCAGGGTTCGCCCGCTTCTGCCAGCTGCGGGATCAGCTCCAGCGCCTCCCTGCAGACCGTCTGATCGTGGTCATTCTTGCGCTCCGCCGTGCCGTACAGTCGAAAGGTACCATAGCCGGGGCGCAGGATCTCACCCTCGCCCCGCTCCGTCGCATCGGGCTGCTGCGCCAACTCGCGGTAGTGATCCCACGTGACACCGTGTAACGTTCCCTGTGCGCCACTGACAGAGTGCTCAGTCCAGCCGCGCTCCCCTGGGGATTCCTCTATGCTGACGTGCCACTTGCCGGTATAGTGCAGGTTGTACCCGGTCTCCGCCAGATCCTCACTGAAGAGCCGCACGCCCTCGTTCAGGCCGGTGCTCAGCGCCTGACGGTTGCAGATGTTGTTCCAGATGCCGTGTCTTGACGGGTAGAGGCCACTGAAGAACGTGGCACGCGAGGGGCAGCAGTGCGGCGATGGGCAGTACGTGTTCGTAAACGTCACGCCCTCCTCGGCCAGACGGTCCAGGTTCGGCGTGATCGATGGGTGGTCTGCCAGGGCAGTATCAGCCCGTTGATGATCCGTCATCACAATCAGGATGTTGGGTTTGGTCATGGCGCCTCCGGAGCAAGCGGCACTGATGGGTCGCAGTCAGTGCGTCTGAACGTTAGGACGCTAGAACGTTCAGACGCCAACAAGATACGGGCCTTACCCGCGTCTACGCACTCAACACAGATGCCTTGGAGCGCGTCTTCTGCAATTCCAGAGACACGGGCTGACGTGTCAGTACCTCCAGCGAGAGGTCCATCAGTTCCTGCGCTTCCTCCGGCGCCATCGTGCCCACTGTGACCATATCACAGTCGCGGATGGCGTTCCAGGTGAACAGCATCGCCTGGAACGGACGGATCTGCCCGGCAGCCATCGTCTTGATGGTCATCACAGGCTTTTTCGCGTTGCGGATGAGTCTGGCAACCCAATCGACCTCGATCTGCATCAGATAGCCCATCAGGTTAAAGGGCTGGATATATGACTCCACATCCAGGCCCGTTTCGTCAGCGTAGATGACGGTTTCGGGGATGTGCGTGCTCAGGCCAGGGATCATGCCGCGCTGGCGGATGAGCTTGCAGATGGAGTCCATCTGCCGCACTTCGCGCAAGCACTTGTCCACCATCACATCGGTAGTACTGGTGTGCGGCATACTGATCGCGACGCCCTTGTCTACTTCCTCATCCAGAATGCGCTCGCACTCGCCGATGTCAAAGCCATCAAGAGGCGTCCGCTTGTCGGTGGGGAAGCTCGGCGTCTCGATGATGATCATCTTCTTGCCCACACGCTGCTCGGCTTCGCAAATCGCGTCGTACATACATGTCGTCGTGTGCGGACACATGATGGTATCAACGCCCCCCTTGAGGAACACCTCAATGATGTCGGCTATGGCCTTTGTGTTCGTGACCATGCGTTCCACCGACCGGCTCTTCCCAGCCGTGCAGTGCGTATAGCCCAGAAACCAGTTTGTGCCGACGATCATCCGGGATACAGAAAGACCACCAACTTCCGTTCTGGGGAATGCTGACATAACCATAGTCTCCTTGCTTGAATGTGGTGCTTCGCCGCTCTATGCGGCATCTCCGGTATTCGTTCCATCCATCTTGTTGTATACACCCCTGCGCACGGTGGGCAAACGTGAACTATCGGGATTACTGGCGCCTCGGCGACTTATCACAACAGCGCAAAGGTACAGGATACCGTTTTCGAGGTAGACCGACTACCCCGCAGCCTCGAACGATCTGCCCATTGAATACTTAGGCTCAAAACCGATAAGCGCGCGCGCCTTCTCGATGCTGACGAGGGTATCAATCCCGGCGATCTCGCGCTTCCGCGCCGTCACATCGGGGAAGCAGAAACTGAGCAGCATCTCGCTGGGCACGCCCAGGTAATTGTGGTTCTCGTTGACGAAGAGGGTATGGCTGCCCTCGTAGTCAGCCATCACGCCCTTCTCGATCGCTTGCGCGGCGTCCAGGGCGTTGATGAGAGCCCAGAAGTCGGTCCGTCCCCAACAGAGCATCATCTCGGGCGGCGGCGGTCCCTGGCTGCGCATCTTCTCCCAACGCTTGCGCTGCTCCTCGAAGGGCAGCTCCTTGACGCGCTTCTCCCGAAGGGCCTCATCGCGCTCGACAGCCTTCTGGACACGTGCTCGCCGCTCGTCCTCAGGCAACTGCATGAACAGCTCCAAGGCTTCCGCGCGGCGCTTCATGTGCTCGGCACGGCGCGCAGCACGCCCCGAATCGATCCGGTAGACGCCGGGGAAGCGCAGCGAGACGCCGGAGATTTCCTCACGGCGCCAGTAGTAATCCGCCGTCTGCTCCAGGATGCGCTTAGAGAAGGAATAGGGGTCCGTCGTGAAGTCAGGATGCTCCTCGTCAATCGGGAAATACCGGATCGGGAAACCCTTGATGCCGTAGTTGTAGCCCAGCGCGTTGATCGAACTGGCGCTCACCACGCGCTTGATCCCAGCATCCGCCGCCGTGCGGTAGACATTGAACGTGCCACGGGTGTTGACATCGTAGACCAGGTGCTCGGGTCCCATCGCCGGGCTGGCCAGCGCCGCGAGGTGTACCACCGCATCCATCCCGTCAAACTGCCCGCGCAGCGACTCGAAGTCAGTGACCTCAGCCTGCCGGTATTCAGCGCCCTGGATCTCCTCCAGGATCTCCGGCTTTGCCTCAGACGCCGGAACTCTATCAAGGACACGCACTCTGTGCCCGTGGGCTATGAGCTGAGCCACCGTCGTGCGCCCGACACTCCCAATGCCACCGGTTACAGCAATATACATAGTGCTCCATCTCCGTGGTGGTGAAAGCAAATAGTGACCAGGGATCGGGGAAGAGGATCAGAGACAAGGGGCGAGCCGTCTGCTGATCGATCCACCAATCTGTTGATTCACTGTTCTGCTAATCTGTCGTCTCGCCCGCCGAATCGTGCGCGGCGTCGACCACAGCTGTCCTGCAAGTCCGTGGACCCAGGGCATCCTACTCGCCCCACTGAACCGAGACCGTGTGCGCGGGATCACCGCTCAACAGGCCCGCCAGTCTCCCAGCAGCAGCCCCATCGTGCGAACCGAGCTCCGACGCCGCTGATACCGCGCTTGCACGACCCGTGTGAGCTTCAGGGACGTCGCCCGCATATCGAGTTCCGGATTTGCTGCCTCCACGGTCCGGCGCCAGTTCTCGGGGACGGCGGACATACCGTGCATCGCGCCGGCAATGGCGCCGGCCAGCGTCGCATAGCTATCGCTGTCGCGCCCGTAGTTGACGCAGCCGATGATTGCTTGTCGCAGGTCTCCGTCCGCGGCAACCAGCATTCCCAGCGCAACCGCCAACGTCTGGGCTGCCTCCGAACCCAGCTCGCCGATCCGTAGATGTTTATAGTAGGCCTGCCGGACGGCAAAGACATCCCGGTGACGCAGGGCAAGATCAACCGCAGTGGTCACCAGCCGCTCATTGAGCGTG
>CBFCZM010000027.1:0-13888 GCA_965602565.1 uncultured Anaerolineae bacterium | reverse complement strand
CTCCCCCGCGATGGAAGGCTACAAGATCCCGGGTGTAGTAGTTGAGCCCAAGCCAGTCCAGGGTGCGTCTGACGCCCAATGCCGGACCGATTCCCAGCGGGGGCAGCCACCACCCTTGCCAGACGGCTGCAAGTGTACTTCGATTGAACCAGAGGTCCTGCAGCCAAGCCGCAGCACGATCCCTGATCCGTTTTGGGTTCGCGGGGTCGAAGAAGCGCATGTTGTGGGCGAGCCCGACCTGGGCGTCATCCCGACGCTGGTGGATCAAGCGATAGGCAGCGCCGTGGGCCCTGAGCATATTGCGTAGCACCACGGCGGCGGTTCTGATGTCCTGGGTCCCCGGTGGGAACTCGCCCAGAACATAGCCCATAGTGGCGTACACATTGGGCTCGTTGATCGTGCACCAGAGGGTCACGAGGTCTCCCAAGGCCTGCACCACCTGATCTACATAGCGGGAGAAGTAGGGGACCACGTCCGGGTTGGTCCAACCACCTTTCTCTGCCAGCCACAAGGGGTCGGAGAAATGGTGCAGCGTGACCATGGGTTCGATCCCCCGGTCTCGAAGTCCCTGAAGCATCTTGCGGTAGCGGCCCAGGGCGGCTGTGTCGATCTGGCCGGGCGCGATCTCCACGCGACTCCACTCGATTGAGAGCCTCAGCGTGGTCAGCCCCATAGCTGACGCTCGATCGAAGTCAGCCTCGGCGTTCGCCCACCAATCGCAGGCCTGCCCTGATGTGTGACCTTCGGCGATACGTCCCGGCTGGTGCTCCCATGCCCACCACTGGTTATTGGCGTTGTGTCCTTCCACCTGGTGTGACGCCGTAGCTACCCCCCACTTGAAGTCGGGCGGGAAGTGAAAGGTCGCATTTGGCATAGGCTCCCCCGGATCTCCGGATATCAATTCTTCCATAGCAAGGCCCCGGCGCTTGGCCGGGTGCCTGTTTTCCATTATAGCCGGTCCAGGGGGCACAGCAATGCACCGTTACCGCATTGCCCGAGTTTGGATGGCAAGCACCGCAGTGTTGCCCTCAGTGTGAACCGTACCCGCACCGTTTCCATGCCGCGGGCAGCCTATTTGAGGGTGACAGCGTCACGCAGGGTGACGCGGTTGGAGGGC
The DNA here is from genome assembly GCA_965602565.1 of uncultured Anaerolineae bacterium. Lineage (GTDB taxonomy): Bacteria > Chloroflexota > Anaerolineae > B4-G1 > SLSP01 > PWVB01. The sequence continues at coordinate 12,771 of CBFCZM010000027.1, read as the reverse complement.
ACAGTTACATCACCGGGGAGGATAGCCGTGAGACGGTTCAGCGTCTCAGGATCATACCAGCCGACCCCCAGATGATAGGTGCCCGGCTGAACATCGGCCAGATCAAGTGACAGGGTCTCGCTGACTACCTCACCTGGGAGCCACCAGGTCGTTGGATAGGTCCACTCGCGCGGCATCGCGTCGTCCTGGGTCGGTACCGCTTCCGTTGTGGGGTCGTATAGGTGCACGAACCGCTTGAGGTCCTGTGACGGCGTATCGAGTGCCTGCCACCACAGGGTAAGCTCAAGCTGATCTTCCCGGTCGTCGACGGTGAACTCGTACCCGAGCAGCTGGATGGTTGCTTCGAAGCTGGCTTGCTGGGCGGTGGGCAGCACCGGCACCACGAAGACTCGGGGCCGTGCTTCAATGGTGAGTGAGCCGACTGTCTTGCACTGCACCGGCACCGTGGTCTCGCCGCCCAGGACAAGCTCCAATGTGTAAGTCCCGGCACCGATCCGGTTGGGCAGATCTAGGTTCACCGGAGCGAGGACCCAAGTATGACGTGGCCAATCGGATGTCCTGCTGCCGGCGGCCAACGGTTGGTCCAGCCGTTCTACCACCGCGCCATCCGGTGCCCGCAGCAACCAGGTCGCCCGGAGATCTTCGGTGGGCTTAAGCAGGGCATTCCATTCGACTTCCCCGGACAGATCGTCGCCCTCGGTAATGGCGGCAGGGAGACGTGTGCTCAGAAGCGCCACCTCTCGGGTCTGGCAGATGACGGTCGCGCCCTTCGGGGTCTGCCCGCAGCCGGTGTCGCGCAGATCACAGAGCGTGGGGGTGTCGAGCTTCATCGGGACTTCTGCCTGTCCGCCTCCCTCTGACGTGGCCTGCAGGTACGTGATCACCTGCAGCGTGTAGTCTCCCGGTGCCAATCCCTCGGGCAAGGACAGATAGGCATAGTCGACAACCAGCTCTCCCGGGCGCCACAACGTCGTCGGCAAGTAGCCGTAGCCCGGCTGGTGATCCTGCTGAACTAGCAGCCGTCCTGCTACATCCAGCACGCGCACGGAGAGCCGCCAGTTCCGTGGTGTGCCCAGGGTTGACCAGGCCATCCTGACTCTGAGATCGGTTGGCGTGGGCTGCTCTGTTCCGACCGCGTGCAGCGTGATGTCCCTGAATGCGGCCAAGGTGGGCGCATCCGGCGGTAGCGGCGGTCCCTGGGGGAGTGTGATCGTGCCGACGTAGAGATCGCCCATGGTCTGTCCCGCCACGGTCCGCGCCGTCACTTCGCCAAGCTGACTCTCGACCTTGAGTTTCAGCAGATACAGGCCGCGCGCCAGATCCTCCGGTAGGTCAAGGTACAGCTGGGTCTCTGTGGCCACCGGGCCCGTGGTGTCCGCGAGAATGTAGTCGACGCCGTGGCGTGGCTGTGCCGGTGACACCAGCTGAAGCGTGGCGGTCAGCGGACGTGCCGGTGCATTCTCCCAACTCAGGGTGACGGCGACCCTTTCTCCCGGAGCAGCTTGCTCTTTCGCGATCCCGACGGAGGCCAGCTGTGCGTCCGTGAAGACCACTGGACCCTGATGGGGGAAGGGCATTGATTCGAAGTCGAAGAAGACGGCATCCTTTTCGGGGGGGCGCTGCAGGGCCAGCGGCCCGATCAGAGACATTGTGACAACGATCCCGAGCAGCGCCCCGCTGCGCGCCAGCGCGCGCCACCGCAGTTTTCTGAGGTCGCCCCGAGTGGCGGTGCTCGCCAACACGACAGCGCTCGCGAGCACTATCGCGCTCGTCAGCGAGAGCGCCCCCGACAATAGCTGCAGTGTGGTGGGCCGCAACTGCAGCGCGACGATGTGGTTGCCGGCGGGTACCGACACGGTTGCACGGCCCGACCCGGGCATTGGGCTGCAGTCCGCCGGTGTGCCGTCCACGGTTGCCTGCCAGCCGGGCCACCAGTTGAGGGGGAAGCTCACGCTGTCAGGTCCCGCGTCAAGTGCAAGCTGCCAGAGTTGGCGATTGGGGGTGCGCTCCAGGAGCCGTGCTTGCGTGGCCTGCCCGCTTCCGGCGATGACCGAGCCGGCACCATCGATCAGGGCTTCTGAGGTGTAGAGGCGCGGCACTACGTCCTGCGGGAGATATTCATGGCGGATAGTGGTGCCGATGTTGCCGGTGAAGCTTTCGTACAGCAGCAGGTTGTCCCAGCTGATGTCTTCTGTGCTGATCACCAGCCGCTCGACGTCCAGATCTCCCAGCGCTGCGCCGATGATGAGCGCTATCCATAGCCCCGCGCTCAGGGTGGAGATCCCCCCCCGTAGTGGATCTTGACCCCTGGACCACAAGTGGCGTTCGCCGATCGCTCCGGTCGTGATTGCGGCGAAGAGTGCCTGGATAGAGAGAAATCGCCAGGGGAATTGGGTGATCTCCAATAGGGGGAGTCTGTCCCATAGGAGTCTGGATAGTGGCGTCATCATGAAGGTCGCCAAGCCGAGCAACACAACCAGGCTAGTCGCGGCTGCCGGGCGCTCAAGATGGCCGTGCGGGCTCCGCCCCGTGGTTCGAACCGCAGAGGCTGTGAGGACGCCGGACCCGATGAGAGCCAGCCCGGCCTGGACCAGACCCATCGCGAAGGGGCCGGCTGCTGCGACGTCGGTCGCGACGCTGTAGTCAAAGGTCAGCGAGCGCTGGACCAGATTCGTGCCCCTGAAGTGGTTGCTGTAGTGGAAATAGCCTGCGGTGAATTCGGTGCCCATCTGGGCGTACTTGGTCTCGATGACGGCGGGCACTGAGAACCAGGCAGTAAGGCAGGCCCCCGCCACGAATAGGCCGACGATCCCGAGCACCCGGGTGCGCCCCTCTGGTGACCGGACCGCTGCGACGATGGCGTGCCCCAGGCCTGCCGGAGACGGCGCCCCTGTGTAGCGCCAAGCCGCCACGAGCCCATAGAGCAGTGCGAAGGGCGAGAATATCATCGCTGAGACATTGTGTGTCAGGATCAGGGCGCCAAGGGCCAGCGCGCCGACCGCGACCCGTCCCCTGGTCGGCCGTTCCGCTACGCGGTCTATGGCCCACAGGATGACCGGGTACCAGATAAAGGCGTAGAACTCCGAGAGCGAGTCGCCACGCACGTAGACATTGACGAGGTGAAAGGGTGCGAATGTATAGGCAACGACGGCAATTGCGCGGGCGGCGCGGCTCTGATAGATCCGGCGTGACCAGAGATGCATCGCCAGGGCTGCGAGGATGAAGCCCAAGGTTTGGGTAGCTTGGATGGCCGAGAGTGGATTGATGCCGATGGCCGTTAGCCCGGCGCTGATGGTGTAGGGAAGTGCTGCATAGTGGTTGAAGAAGGGATACCCGAGATCATAGGCGGCGTGGGCCATCCACCGCGGTGGGAAGATGCCGTGAGCGAGGTTGTCGGCCAGGTCCAGAGTGCGCTGAATCAGGAAAGGGCTATCGCCGCCACGCCGGGTGTTAATGATCCCCGGCCCCCACAGCGGAGCGGCAGCTAGCAGGGCAAAGATCGCGACCAGCGTCACGCTGAGAGTCCTGGATCTTGACGCCATAGCTGGACTCACGGCAGGGGGGTGTTGGGTATCATGGTCCGGTGAGCACGACGGGTATGACGACGGCGTCGCTTCTGACGGTACCGTCGTCGTTGAGCACGGCCAGTCCCTGTAACGTCGCCGGATCATAGAGACCGATGCGGAGCGTATCGCGGCCAGGGTCAGGCATCACGTCCGGCAGCCGGTGTTGGTCGAGGATCAGGTCACCGACCTGCCAGTATGTGGTCGGCAGGTGACCATACCCCGGTGGGCCATCGTGCTGGGCGATGCGGGCGCCGTCGCGCTGGTAGTGCACGAACGCGGTGTAGTCGGTGGCGACCGGGGCCCCCGTCTCCCACCACAACTTGACAGTGGAACCGGTGGGCTCCGCCCGCACCAACGCTGCGCGGAGTACTATCCCTTGCTCAAAGTGGGCTGCGGGATCCGGGACAGCTGGGAGGGGTTCCGTCTGGATCAGCGTGGCGATGGTGAACGGTTCAGGATCCACGTCGCCCTGAGCTGCGGGACCCGGGAGCACCTGGATGTAGGACGGGTGCGGGAGATAGGGCAGGATATCGGCGTTCCAGTCCAAATGGGGCCAGGCCACGAACACGCTCCGGCGGTCTGCGGACACTGTCTGGTCGATGGGCAGCGTGCTCACGGCGGAAGCCGGCAGCAAGTATGGCACGGCGGACCACTCGGCCCAGAGGTCCGGATCAATGTAGACGTCGGCCTGGCTGGTTTCCGCGGCAAGCATACGGCTGCCATCCCACCCCTGTCCTCGGAGCCCATTGATCTGGCCCGCCAGTTCTGCAGGCCCACCCTCAAACCAATGGAAGGCCAATGGGGCAGTCTGGTAGCGTACGAAGTAATCGTGGACGGTGCCGGTTAGCCCAACGGCCCAGAGCAGCAGCGGCAGCGCCGAGAGGAGGGCGCGCCCTCCGCGAGCTCGCCTGGATCTTGCGTGCAGCATTGGCCCCCTCAGGTCAGCTACCCCAGTTGATAGCCACTGCAGACCCAGCGCGGGCAACAGCGCCGCCGTCGGAAGCACTCCCACGCCGCGTAGGAAGTGGGGGGCGTCCTCGGCGAGAAGGGTTGGCAGGGCCATCGCGGCGGTCCATATCACAATCAGTGCGGCGCCGGCATCACGGCGACAGGTCGCCAGGGCGACCCCCAGTCCGATTGTGAAGGCCAGGCTCAGTGCCGGATCCCAGACCGGCCGCCACGCGAGGTTATGACGCCAGATGCGATCCCCCTGGAGGGTGAACATGCCGGCTGTCTTCAGTAGATGGGAGCCCAAAGTCGGCCAGAAACGACCGTGATGGATCTCCTCGCTGAATATCGAGACTTGGCCGGTGCGGGCCAGGACGATGTCGGGAAGTGCAAGTGTGTAGATACCCAAGGGACGCAGCACGATCAACGCGGTGACCATCGCCAGAAGGATGCTGCGCCACAGCGTCTTCACACGCGCGCGGTGGTAGCAGACCGCGTAGATCAGGATGCATCCGATGGCGATCGGAGTGAAGCGGGCTGCCATATAGGTGTACCAACTGGCGCCGTAGAGCGCGCCAGCCGCGATCCAGTGGCGACGATGCCCATATCGAACGCCCTTCGCCAGCTGCGACATCGCCAGGGCCGTGAAGAGCGGCAGCAACACGGCGCGGAACCCAATGCGACTGAGATGGATATGCCAGAAAGTGACGGCGAGGATGGCCAACGCCCATCTGCCGGTCTTCCGATCCCACAGCGTACTTGCCAGATCGTAGGTAGCGGCCAGGGTCAGGATGCCCACGAAGCAAGCCGGCAGCCGGATGGCCATCGGTGTGCGGCCCAGTACAGCGACGGCCGCGGTCACCAGGTAGATAAACAGGGGCTCACGACCGTTGTTGGCCTCGAAGTAGAACGAGAGGTCGCCGTTCAGCACCGCGACAGCATCCAGCCCGTGTTGGGCTTCATCATGGTAGAGCCCCGGTGGCGTGCTGCCGATGCCCGGCAGACGCAGGGCAACTCCGAGGAGGAGCAGCGCGAGCACGACGGCTCTTCCTTTCCAGAATGCAGTGCCTTGCTGCAAAGCACTGGTCATAGATTGCCTCCGGATTGCGGCAGCGTTTCCCGGATCAGGGTGCCGTTCGCATGGTGTGCCGGATCACGCAGTGTCTCGCGGAGGTCGCCAGGCCGGGTGCCGCTCATAATGCGCACCTGCAGGTCGGGGATGTGTTGGACCAGTGTCACCATTCGGTCGACCTTATCGGCCATGCCCCCGGTGACGTCTGTGTGGCAGGACGGGTTCAAGCACGCCCGCACGTCGGGGTAGGTCTCCGGCGTGATCAGGGGGATGGTCCTGCGCTGATCATCCAGTGCACCCGGTAGGTTGCCGAGCAGCAGAATCCACGCCGGACGGAGTATCTGCGCCAGGTGGACGAAGATGTCCTCCGTCGACAGAATAGTCCCGCCGATGTCGTCGTCGAACGCGACATCGCCGAAGACCAGGGGGATCAAGCCGTGTTGGAGCGCTCGCTGTAGCGGATTCAGCTCGAAGCGGGTGATCTGCCCGTGCTTCACCAGTGCTGAGGCCGCCGGCTGTAGGCTGAGGACGGGCACGCCCGCCCCGATGAAGGCGTCCGTCACAATGCGGTTCAGCTGGAGCGCTGCCGCACTCACCTGCGCAAACCCATGCCATTGCTCGGGCGTTGCCACGCCTTTGCGCGTGTTGTGCTGGCTGGCCTCCCAATGGCCGAAGGATCCGGACCCGTGGCCAAGGACCAGCCGCAGTGAGGGGGTACTCTGGATGGCTTGCCCGAACTCGGTGGCCAGGCGCTGGATAACATCGCGTCGCGGCGTACTTCTATGGCGCTTGTCGGTGATCAGAGAGCCGCCGAGCTTGACAAACATGAGTGGTGCAGCCTGCCGTGGACTATCCATCAGGTTGTCCCACCGTGACCTCCCAGACACGGGGCGCGCCTGCCGAAGTCAGAGCCGCCGTCACCGCTGCTGTTGTGGCGTCCTCCACGAGGGCGATGACGTTGCCGCCGTGGCCCGATCCGGTCATCTTGGCTCCCAGGGCGCCTGCACGTCGCGCAGCCTGGGTCAGATTGCCCAACTGCGGCAGCGAGACGCCTATCCTCATCAGCAGATCGTGGTTCTCGTTCAGGAGTGCGCCCAGGGCTTGGATCGCGCCCTGTTCTACAGATGCACGTGCAGCCTTGGAGATCGCGCCGATGCGATTGAAGATGACGTTGTAGTATCCTGGTGCTGCTGTCCAGCGTCTGCGGACCTCTGCCACAGCGGCGCGCGTCGAGCTGGCGATGCCGCTATAGGCAATGAGGAGTTTGAACGGTGTGTGGATGTTGAAAGTCTCAGGTGCAGTTCCCCTGACGAAGTAGACAGGTCGCTCCCATGCGATGACGGTGTTGTCGATGCCGCTCGGGGTCCCGTGGTGGATCTTTTCTACCTCATAGGTGATCTCGCTGATGACTTCCGGTGAGAGCTCGGTCCCCAGTGCGGCACCGAGCGCGCGAGCAGCCGCTGCTGCCACAGAGGCGCCGCTTCCCAGACCGGACGCGATGGGAAGATCGGATCTCAGCGTCAGGATGATATCCGGTTCCGGCGCCATCAGGTGCTCCAGCACCAGTCGCGTTCCCAAGGAGAGCGGATGCTCGCTGCCTGCGTCTCTCAGCGTGAGCTTCTGCTGTAGATCGAGTGCATGGATCTGCAGCCCCGATCCCTCGGGGGCGGGGTCAGTACGTGCGTACGCTCGCATCGTGCTCGCCGGAACCGCGATGGCCGGGCGACCGTAGACGACACTGTGCTCACCGCACAGGATGATCTTCCCGGACGCCGAACGTTCGACACTCTCTGCTTTCATCCGCTACTTAGCTTCCCAGATACAGGATGATGACCGATGCCAAACCCCACAGAACAAGATCCGCCTGCAAGGGCCGATCCGCGAGCAGGACCTCGTCCGGCGTGATGGTGCATTCCTCGACGTGGATCAGATACATATAGCGGAAGAGTCCGTAGATCACGAAGGGAGTGGTGAGCATCATGCTGTAGTCCGCCGGAAGGTTGGGGGCGGAGAAGGTGTACAGCGCATAGGCCAAGATAATCGAGGATGTGATCATGCCATTCAGCTGATCCAAGAGGCCGACGTTGTACTGCCGCAGGATCGGGCGGTGGTTCCCGGCGTCATCCTGGAGCGAGACCAGTTCGCCCCGGCGCTTGGAGAGCCCCAGGAACAAGGCCAGGAGCACGGTACAGAGGTAGAGCCAGGGGGAGATGCGCGCGTTGGCCAGAGGAGCCCCAGCCGCCACGCGCAACACGAAGCCAGCCGCGATGGCCATCACGTCGATGAGTACGATGTTCTTCAGCGAGAGCGAATACGCCAGCTGTAGGATCAGGTAGCCTAACAGGATTACCGCGAACCCTGGATCAAGCAGGATAGCGGCGACAATCACGCAAGCGCCCAGTGTGACGGCCGCGGCGATGGCAAACCTGGGGCTGAGTTCGCCAGAGGGCAGCGGGCGGCTTCGTTTGCGCGGATGCTGGCGGTCTTTCTCCATGTCCACCAAGTCGTTGATTGTATAGACAACGCCGGAGACCAGGCAGAAGAGCACAAAGCCGAAGATCGTCCGTGTGGTGTACGTGATGTCGAAGAGCTTGACGTCGAAGACAAGCGCGGCAAAGATGAGAGCATTCTTCGTCCATTGGTGCGGTCGCATGGTTCTGAGTAGCGCGCGGATGGTTTTCACTGTCTGTCCTTGCTCGTGGTGGCCTCTCGTTTGTTTCACGGCAATCATAGCGCGGTTAGGGGGATTGACAACTGTCCCAGATTCTGTATACTTTTATATGAGTGTATCTACATAGACAGGCACTACGATAACCCGAAACAGCCCTCTCCGGGAGCCGGGGTTATTGTGTTGCCTGTCTTTTGCTGTTGACATCTAGTTGGAATCAACTATAATCACGCAACTATGCCTCTAGCGAGGCATTGGGCGAGGGGAGCGGTGAGATCCACAGCTGCTCAGTTATTTCTGGGGCCGTTCAGGCTCAGTCCGCTTGGGGAGGAAGAATGAACCGTGACGAACGGGTAACGGAAGCACGCACGTTTAAGGTTCTCCGTATTAGCCTGGCCTCACCTGAAGATATACTGTCTTGGTCCTATGGTGAGGTGACCAAACCTGAGACAATCAACTATCGTAGGCTGCGTCCTGAGAAGGATGGGCTCTTCTGTGAAGCAATCTTCGGACCGTCACGCGATTACCAGTGTTACTGTGGCAAATACAAGGGTATCCGGTATCGTGGCATCATCTGTGACAAATGCGGCGTCGAGGTCACGCGCTCCTCAGTTCGCCGTGAGCGGATGGGACACATCGCGTTGGCTGCTCCTGTGGCGCATATTTGGTACACACGCCGCATCCCCAGTCACCTGAGCGTTCTCCTGGACCTTAGCAAGCGCAACCTGGATCGCGTTCTCTATTTTGCTCAGTACATCGTCGTCTCCGTGGATGAGGACGCGCGCCAGCGGGCGCTCAAGCGGATCGATGAAGAGCAACAGGCCCGTGTAGTTCGCATGGAGGAGGCTGCCCAAGCTCGGATTGCCGAGCTTGAGGGCCGGGTTGCCGAACGCCAGCAGAAGCTGGAGGCCGCCCAGAAGAAGCTCAAGGATCAATTGGACGATGAACTCAATGCCCGGACCGAGAAGATCCTGGGCGAGGCCCGGCGTCTTCAGGACCGTCTTGAGGGGATGATGGGGCACGCGACCGGCGAGGCCATCGTCTTTACGCCGATGGATGCAGTGATCGTTGATGCCGATGAGCTGATCAGCCGTGACCACTATGCTGTACTCAACACGGTGGCTCAGGATGCTCTGGATGCTCTGGAGAGAGAGATTCGCCAGCGCGAGTCCCAGGCTCTGAGTCCTGTCGAGGCCGGCGTTGATGCGGAGGCTGAGGAGGTCCAGTCGAATGTCGCTGACGTGCGCCAGGAACTGGCCGAGAAGATCGGTATTATCCACACTCACTATGGCAACTTGCGCGACGAGCTGCAAAGCCTCGCCGAGCTGCAGTTCTTCAACGAGCAGCGGTATCGCGACCTGCGCCAACGGTGGGGCCAGGTCTTCAAGGCCGGTATGGGCGCCGGGGCCGTCTATGAGCTTCTGCGGCACCTCAACCTGGCGGAGATTTCGGACAAGCTGTGGCACGAAGTGCGCTACGGTCGCTCTGCGCAGCGGCGCAAGCGGGCCACGCGTCGTCTGAATGTGGTTGAGGCCCTGCGCAAGAGCCGCAACAAACCGGAGTGGATGGTTCTGACGGTTCTTCCTGTCCTTCCGCCCGAGCTGCGCCCAATGGTGCAGCTGGATGGTGGGCGATTTGCCACGTCTGACCTCAATGATCTCTATCGCCGTGTTATTAACCGCAACAACCGCCTCAAGCGACTCCTGGAGCTGGGTGCGCCAGAAGTCATCATCAACAACGAGAAGCGCATGTTGCAGGAGGCTGTGGACAGCCTGATCGACAACAGCCAGCGGGGCAAGGCTATGAGCCGCCGCGGTCGCCGGCAGCTGAAGTCCCTGAGCGATATGCTCAAGGGCAAGAAGGGGCGTTTCCGCCGCAATCTGCTGGGTAAGCGCGTTGATTACTCCGGCCGTTCCGTGATCGTGGTCGGCCCGCACCTCCGGATGGACCAATGCGGTCTGCCCAAGATGATGGCCCTGGAGCTCTATCGCCCCTTCATCATCCAACGGCTGGTTGAGTACAACTACGCGACGAACGTGAAGGCGGCCAAGCGATTGATCGAACGACATCGCCCCGAGGTGTGGGAGGTCTTGGAAGAGGTCATTCAGGATCGTCCTGTCATGCTGAACCGTGCGCCGACGCTGCACCGTCTGGGTATTCAGGCGTTCGAGCCGGTCCTGGTTGAGGGTAAGGCCATTCATCTGCACCCCCTGGTCTGTTCTGCGTTTAACGCCGACTTTGACGGCGACCAGATGGCTGTGCACGTGCCTCTCTCGCGCAAGGCCGTTGAGGAAGCTCGTAAGCTGATGTTGGCGACCCGTAACCTGCTCAAGCCCGCGGATGGCCAGCCTGTTGTTGGTCCCTCCAAAGATATGTGCATGGGCATCTACTACATGACGATGGATGCCGACGCCGATCAGGATGACGGCAAGGTCTTTGCCGATATCAACGAGGTCGAGATGGCCTACCGGCTCGGCGCCGTGGGCCTGCACGCCAAAATCAAGGTTGCCCAGATCTACGACGAACTCCCTGCACCTGATGTGCTAACGGACACGACAGTTGGCCGGGCGCTCTTCAACCGGATCGTTCCCGATCCTTTGCGGCTGATCAATTATCCGTTGGAGAAGAGTGGACTGAACGATCTGATCGCGCTCTGTTACCGCCATCTCGGGCGCGAGGTTGCTGTCGAGCTGGCTGACTCCATCAAGCGATTGGGGTTTGAGTATGCGACAATCTCCGGTGTCACGATCTCCGTCTACGATCTGACTGTTCCGGAAGAGAAGCGCACGATCCTTGATGAGGCCACGCAAGAGGTGTCCGAGATCGAGCGCCAGTATCGCCGTGGCCTGCTCACCGAAGAGGAACAGTACAACCGCACTGTGGAGATCTGGTCGCGCGCGCGTGACTCCGTATCCAGGGCTGTGGCGACTGGTTTGGACCCGTACGGCCCTATCTCTGTGATGGCCGAGTCTGGTGCATCCAAGGGTGGCTTCGGTCCCATTGCTCAGCTGTCGGGTATGCGTGGTCTGATGGCCGATCCCTCGGGCCGGATCATCCCGCTGCCGATTCGCTCAAACCTGCGAGAAGGTCTGACCGCGCTGGAGTACTTTATCTCCACGCACGGCTCCCGCAAAGGGTTGGCGGACACGGCGCTGCGTACGGCCGGAGCTGGCTACCTGACCCGCCGCCTGGTGGATACGGTGCAGGACATCATCGTCAATGCGTACGATTGTGGCACGCGGGCAGGCATCTGGATCCGCCGCGCTGATAATATCGGCGGTCAGGACTTGACGTCACGTCTGCCAGGACGTGTTGTTGCTGCCCCGGTTGTGCATCCGAAGACCGGTGAGGTTATCGTCGACCGCAACGGTGAGATCGACGAGGACACTGCCGAGCTGATTCAGAAGCTGGATATCGAGGATATCTTCGTGCGGTCGCCTATGACGTGCGAACAGGACCACGGTATCTGCGGACTCTGCTATGGCCGTGACCTGGGTCGCGGTGGCATCGTGCAGGTTGGAACGGCCGTCGGCATCATCTCCGCCCAGTCGATTGGTGAGCCCGGCACGCAGCTGACGCTGCGCACGTTCCATACCGGCGGTACAGCGTCGAAGAGCGGTGATATTACCAGCGGTCTCCCGCGTGTTGAGGAATTGCTGGAGGCGCGTGCGACCCCCGAAGGTGAGGCTGAGATCACTGACTTCAGTGGTGTGGTGCATATCACCCGAGATGGTGACTTCGCCGACGTCACTGTTGTTGATAGCCAGATCAAGAAGGCCAGCTACGACATTCCCGAGGACTGGGAAGTGTTTGTGGAGGACGGCGATGAGGTCGCGCAGGAGGACGTTCTGGCGCGTTCTGAGAGCGAGGACGGGCCGCAAGAGCTGCGAGCCAAGTCCAAGGGTCGCATTAGTCGCGATGGTCAGGACATTGTGCTTATCTACGACATCCGCCAGGAGCAGACGTACGAAGTGCCGCCTTCAGCTCGGTTGCTGGTGGCTGACGGGCAGAAGGTTCCTGCCGGTACTCAGCTCTACGAAGGCGTACCGAACCCGCACCGCATCCTGCAGGTTCAGGGCCGCGAGGCAGTCCAGCTGCACATCCTGAGTGAAGTGCAGCAGGTCTACCGGACCCAGGGTGTGAACATCTCGGACAAGCACTTCGAGGTGATCATCCGCCGGATGATCAGCCGCGTGCTGGTGACAGAGTCTGGGGAGACTGAGTTCCTGCCGGGAGATCTGGCCGATCGCGTGATCTTCGAGCGCACGAACAGGGAGCTCGTGGAGCAAGGCAAGACGCCGGCGCGGGCACGGCAGGTGCTGCTGGGATTGACCAAGGCTTCTTTGGCCGCGGATTCCTTCCTGTCAGCGGCCTCCTTCCAGCACACGATAAAGATCCTGTCGAATGCGGCTGTCCGCTCGGCTGAGGATCAGCTGTACGGCCTGAAGGAGAACGTGATCATTGGCAAGCTGATTCCTGCCGGCACGGGCTATCGCGGCGACATCGAGGGATCTGAT
>CBFCZM010000026.1:0-13914 GCA_965602565.1 uncultured Anaerolineae bacterium | reverse complement strand
GGTGGGTTTGCATCTCCAGTTCGGGCAGCTTTATGTCCTTGGGCGGCACCCGCAGGTCCAGCCAAGGTGACATTTCCGCCACGGGCAAACCTTCCTTGCCATTGAAAACGAGTTGGCTGACCGGTGGGGCCCGATACGGCAAAACGACGGCGTCGCGATTACTGCAAAAATCGATACCCTTGCGAATTTGACGACGCTGGAACTGAGCGCCCCTGCCATCAGCAATTCCGCGCTGCGATACCTGATCTCACTGGAGAAGCTGGGGACGCTCTACCTGAGCAGTCCGCAGCTGACCCCCATATTGATCGTCCAGATCCCCTTTGTTATCATCATTCTCGGTTGGGTGATCAACAGAGCCTACCCGATGTTTGGGGATGTTCAGGAGCGCCTCGACCAACTCAACACGGTGATGCAGGAGAACCTGGCGGGCGTGCGCGTCGTCAAGGCTTTTGTGCGCGCGCAGCACGAAATCGAGCGCTTCGGCCAGACCAACGCAGGCCTGATGGAGATCACGGTTCGCGCTGCCCGCACCGTTGCTGTCGCCGGGCCCGCGATGAGCATTGCGCTGAATCTGGGGGTCGTGGCGGCGATCTGGTTCGGCGGCCTCGAGCTTTCGGCGGGCAACCTGAAAGCCGGGCAGATCATCGCCTTTGTCAACTACCTGACGCGCACAGCATGGTCACTGATGTTCGTGAGTATGCTGTCGATCCGGGTTGCTCGCGCCCAAGCTTCCGCCGAACGCGTTGACGATGTTCTGGCGAGCCACCCCCAAGTACAGGACAAGCCGGACGCTCAAGACAGTCTGACGCCGCAGGGTCAGGTGACCTTTGACCACGTGACCTTCAGCTATGCCGGCGACGAGCGTGCCCCGGTACTCAAGGATCTCAGCTTCGTCACCAGCCCAGGACAGGTCGTCGCGATCCTCGGCGCCACAGGATCCGGCAAGTCGAGCCTCGTCCACCTGATCCCGCGGTTCTATGATACAACAGAGGGACATGTGGCGATCGACGGCATCGACGTGCGCGAACTGGACAAGAAGGCGCTGCGCAGCCACATCGGCGTGGCCCTGCAGGAGTCAGTGCTCTTCACCGGGACCATCCGCGACAACATACGCTACGGACGCCCCGATGCGGATGAAGCAGACGTCGTAGCTGCAGCAAAGGCAGCACAGGCCCATGACTTCATTACGGCATTCCCGGCTGGCTACGACACAGTACTTGGGCAGCGAGGCGTCAACGTGTCCGGCGGTCAGAAGCAGCGCATAGCCATTGCCCGGGCCCTTCTGGTTGAGCCGGCGGTGCTGATCCTTGACGATAGCACCAGTTCCGTCGACGTCGATACGGAAGCCAGAATCCAGGAAAACCTGGATGCTCTGATGGGGGAGCAGGGCAACAACGGTACACCGCTCAAGACGTGCTTCATCATCGCCCAACGCATCAGCACCGTACTGAATGCTGACAAGATTCTGGTCCTTGATGAGGGGGGCATCGCCGCTGAAGGGACACACGACGAGCTGATGGCCTCAAGCGCCATCTACCGCGAGATCTACGAATCTCAACTAGGAAACGGAGTGCAGCCGGATGTCTGAGAGACAACGGGACAGCGAAAAGGCCTCGCGGGAGCGCGCTCGAAGGGGCAGCGGGGGGCCGATGGGGCACATGATGAGACCCAAGCAACGCGCCAAAGACGCGCGCGGCACCGTGATGCGCATCTGGGGCTATCTGGAGCGCCGACGGCGCCCCCTGATTATCACTGCTGCATTGGTGGTCGTCTCCTCGATACTGGGTGTTCTGAGTCCCTACTTGATGGGACAGGCCATTGATGCACTGCTTATCGATAACGATGTGCGCAAATTGGGGTGGCTGGTGCTTGCCCTGCTGGGTGTCTATCTGTCCACTTCAGTGATCTCGTGGCTGCAGACCTATGTGATGGCCGCTGCGTCACAACGGGCCGTCACCGACATTCGCAATGACCTGTTTGCCAAGCTCCAGACGCTGTCGCTCCGGTTCTTCGACCGGCGCACGCACGGCGAGCTGATGAGCCGCTTGACCAACGACGTCGAGAGCATCAGCAATGTCCTGAACTCGGGCGTCATCCAGCTTATCGCCAACAGCCTGAGTCTCATCGGCGTCGCAGCGATGATGCTGATCCTGAACATCCGCCTTGCCATTGTCACTCTGATCACCGTGCCGCTGATGGTGTCACTCAGCCGCTGGATCGCCAAACGCACCCGCAGCGGCTTCCGCCAGCGGCAGGCCCACCTTGGCGAACTCAACAGCATCATCGAGGAGAGTATCTCAGGGCAGCGCGTTGTTAAGGCCTACAACCGTGAAGATACGATCGTGAGCGAGTTCAGAGCGGTCAACCGCAAGCTGCGCCAGGCGTCAACGCGCGCTCAGATCTTTGCCGGCACCCTGCCGCCGTTGACCAACCTGGTGAACAACACCGGCCTGACCATCGTCGCAGGCGCCGGGGGTTGGATGGCGGTACGTGGGCTTGCCAGTGTTGGGGATATCGCCAGCTTCGTACAGTATGCGCGGCGCTTTGGATGGCCACTGAACTCCATTGCCAGCCTGTATAACTCCATCCAGTCCGCCATCGCCGGCGCGGAGCGCGTCTTTGAGATCATCGACGAGGTCCCCGAACTCATCGACCAGCTCGAGGCCGAGGCACTGGACAATATCGAGGGAGATGTCGTCTTCGACGACGTCTGCTTCAGCTATGAGGCCGGTGTGCCGGTCCTCAAGCACATCGATCTCCACGCCAAGCCGGGCCAGACCATCGCGCTGGTAGGTCCCACCGGGGCCGGCAAGACGACGATCGTGAACCTGCTCACCCGCTTCTACGACATCGACAGCGGCCGGATCCTTATCGATGGCTCCGACCTCCGCGACCTCAGACTGGACGATCTGCGTCGCAAACTCGGGATTGTCCTCCAGGATACCTACCTGTTTGCGGACACCGTGATGGAGAATATCCGGTACGGGCGTCTGGAGGCGAGTGACGAGGACGTGATTGCGGCGGCGAGACTGGCCAACGCGGACCAGTTTATCCACCGGCTGCCACAAGGCTACGCGACACCGCTCTCGGAACGCGGCAGCAACCTCAGCCAGGGGCAACGCCAACTCCTGGCCATCGCACGGGCCATCCTGGCCAATCCGAGCATCCTCGTGCTGGATGAAGCGACCAGCAGCATCGACACACGCACCGAAAAGATCATTCAGGAGGCTATGCTCCGCCTGATGGAAGGCCGCACAAGCTTCGTGATCGCCCACCGCCTGAGCACGATCCGCGAGGCTGATGAGATTCTCGTGATCAACCACGGCGAGATCATTGAGCGTGGCACGCACCGCGAGCTCCTGGCGGAGCACGGCTTCTACCACGATCTGTACCTGGCCCAGTTCAAGGGGCACATGCATCTGGTGCCGGAATTGGCTGACGTCGCCGACTGATCCATGGAGGACATGATGTCACAACAGATCGCGCTTAGCGTCAACGGAGAGTCACATCAATTAGCTGTCGAGCCTGACACACCCCTCCTCTACGTCCTGCGCAACGACCTGGGCCTGAGCAGCGCGAAGTTCGGCTGTGGCTTGGGCCAATGTGGGGCGTGCAAGGTACTGATCGACGGCAACGCCGTGCCCGCGTGCCAGACTCCTGTCGGAAGCATTCAGGATCGTGAGGTCACAACGCTTGAGGGCCTCGGCACGGCAGAGCACCTCGACCCCCTTCAAGAGGCTTTCATTGCCGAGAACGCGCTACAGTGTGGCTTCTGTGTCTCCGGGATGATCATCTCGGCCAAGGCCCTGCTGAACCGCAATCCAGACCCGACCGAGGAGGAGATCAAGTCCGCTATGGCCGACAGTCTCTGCCGGTGTGGCACCTACGACCGCGTCCTGGGGGCGATTCGGCGCGCCGCCGGGCACTCCGTTTCCTGCGCACCCTATGAAGGGAAAGTCTTGACAGACCTGTACGATCCGGCATCAGCTCCCGCTATCAATCTTCCGCGTCCCCTACTAAGGGAGCCCGATCTGAATGCCTGGGTGCGCATCAACACAGACGGCACCGTCACCCTCTTCACCGGCAAAGTGGAGCTCGGCCAGGACATCCGCACTTCCGTCGCGATGATTGGCGCGGACGAATTGGATGTCTCCCTGGAGCGCATCCGGGTTGTCATGGCGGATACCGCGCAATCCCCCAATGAGGGATATACCGTCAGCAGCATGTCCCTGGAGACGTCGGGCAACGCCATCCGCTACGCCACCGCCGAGGTGCGACAGCTAGCGCTCAACGTGGCCTACGAGGAACTTGAGGCTCCCCTTGACCGACTCACCATCACCGATGGTACCATCGCTGATCCCGTCACCGGCCGCTCAACCACCTATTGGGACCTATTCGGCGGGAGAGCATTCGGCAGTCAGGTCAGTGGACGCGTTAGGCCCAAGACGCCCGACGTGTACCACATCGTGGGCCGGCCCACGGATCGCCTTGACCTGCGAGCCAAGGTGAGCGGCACCTTCCGCTTCGTCCAGGATATCAGCTTGCCGGGCATGGTCCACGGTCGGGTGGTGCGCCCGCCCACCTATGGCGCCAAGCTCGTTTCGGCGGATCTCGACACCGTTTGCCGGATGCCGGGCGTCCTCCAGGTCGTGCGCGACGGCGGATTCCTGGCTGTCATCGCGGAACGTGAAGAGCAAGCGGTTCGCGCACGAGAGGCCCTACGCGAGTCTGCGGAGTGGGAACCCGGTGTGCCCCTGCCGCCGGGCGAGACGTTGTTCGATCACATATTGAGCCGGCCCAGCAAGGCCTACCTCGTCGTCGATGGCACCGCGGTTACAGATCCCGTGCCGCCGGTCGCAATCCCAGAAGAAGCCGCTCAGACGCTGACTGCCACCTACTGCCGCCCTTACCATATGCACGCGTCACTAGGCCCATCAGCAGCGGTGGCGCAGGTCGTCGAGGGCAAGCTGACCGTCTGGACGCATAGTCAGGGGGTCTACCCGCTGCGCAGCGGCCTGGCCGAAGTTCTGGGCCTGCCGGAGGAGAAGATCCACGCGATCCACGTGCCGGGGCCCGGATGCTATGGCCACAACGGCGCGGACGACGCCGCGCTGGACGCAGCGCTGTTGGCCCTGGCAATGCCCGAGCGGCCCGTCTCGCTCAAGTGGATGCGAGACGATGAGCACAAATGGGAACCCTACGGCGCGGCGACGGTTCTCAAGCTACAGGCCAGCCTGGACAGCGAGTGCAACATCATCGACTGGAACCACGACGTCTGGGGATACGCCCACTCAGCGCGCTCCAGCGGGGAAGCAGGCACATCGAGCTTGCTGGCGGCGTGGTACCTGGAGAAAGCGTTCAAGCCCCCACAACTTCGCCCGAGCCTGGGCCACCAGTCCGGCGTCCACCGCAACGCCGAACCGCTCTACGCATTTCCTCGCCGCCGCATTGTCAAGCACTTCCTGCCCGATAGCCCACTGCGGGTCTCGGCGCTTCGGGGGTTGGGCTACTACGCCAACGCCTTTGCCATCGAGTCGTTCGTTGACGAGCTGGCGCACGCTGCCGGGGCTGATCCCGTGGCCTTTCGCCTCCACTACCTAGAAGATGAGCGGGCCCGTGCCGTCATCGAGGCCGCGGTCGAGAAAGCGGGTGAGCGCCCCGTGCGGGGTGGCGATGATGCCGAATCCCAAGGGCGCGGCATCGCCTTCGCCCAGTACAAGAACCGCCAGAGCTACGTCGCGGTAGTCGTCGATCTCAGTGTCGATCGATCCAGCGGGCGCATCTCCCTTCAACGCGCCGTCGTCTCCGTAGATTCGGGGCAGATCGTCAATCCCGACGGTCTGAGCAACCAACTGGAGGGAGGGTTCACCCAGGCCGCGAGTTGGACGCTGAAAGAGCAGGTGACCTTCGGCCCGGACGGCATCAGCAGCATCGATTGGGCGACCTATCCCATCTTGCGATTCCGGGAGGTGCCTGAAATCGAGACGGTGCTTGTCAACCGGCCCGGCATGCCCTATCTCGGCATCGGAGAGGGCACCCACGGACCGGTGCCCGCAGCCATCGGCAACGCCGTCTTCGACGCAGTGGGCGTACGACTGCGCCGGATTCCCTTCACGGCGGAGCGGGTAAAGGAGGCTCTGGAGGCAGGTTAGCGCGGCGCGGCTTCTATCACGACCTCTATCTTGCGCAATTCTGTGGCCACACGCATCTGGTGCCGGAATTGGCAGGGACTGCGCCTGCTGAGTGAGTAGGTTGGCGCATCCGTGTCGGGTGAGACCAGCCCTGGGTCGGGTCTGCCTCTGGCCTCGCCGCCGCTATTGCTGCCGGCACATCGTCGGCTATACTACCGGCGACGTTGATGCCTATTCCGCCAGGAGACCCGAAATGCATGCAGCCGGCCACGGCTACAACCTCCTCTCATCCAGCCAACTGAGCCTGATGCACCAGAGCGCGCTCGAGGTTCTGGCACAGATGGGGATGGAGGTCCAGAACCATCAACTCCTCGATGCGCTCGCCGTGCGGGGGGCTGAGGTGGACCATGACACAGGCAGAGCCACCTTCCCTGCAGCCCTGGTGGAGCGCTTTATCGCCGACGCTCCGAAGCACGACTGGGAGAGCGCCGCACATCGCGTCACCGGTTCCGCCGGCGTCTATTCGGGTCTCTACCACGATCCAGTCGGCAACGAGTTGGTGCCCTGGACCGAAGAACGGATGGCCTATTACTTCGCCCTGGCACGCAAGCTGCCTCAGGTCACCGGAGCCTGCATGCTGGGTTGTCGTGTGCCGGTTCCCGCCCCCCTTGAGCCGCTGTACGAGCGCTACTACTGCTGGAAATACGGCGCCGCAGACTCTGGAAGCCTTCACATCGACGCATTGTGTCCTTACATCCTGGAACTCTATGAGTGCGTGGCGGCAGAGCGCGGCGTCTCGCTGTCCGAGGTTTTCAATGGCGCGGTCTATCTGATCCCATCGCTCAAGCTCGGGCGCCACGAGGCCTATCAGGTCGCCTTCTTCCGCGAGCGCGGCCTGATAGTGAACATTGGGCACAGCATGGCGATGATGGGCGCCACCGCACCGGTGACGCTGGCTGGGGCGGTCGTGCTCAACCTGGCGGAGCAGCTGACCCTGCGCTTCCTGGACTGGGCACTCTTCGACCACATGCACCTGCACCTCGGCTGTTCCCTGGCGGCGATGGATATGCGCACCATGATCCGGCCCTTCGGGCGCCCGGAGATGACTCTCGCCAATATGATGACGGCCCAACTGGCGCGCTACTATGGCGCCTCCTTCAGCGGTCACGCCGGCCTCAGCGATGCCAAGTTGCCGTCCGTTGAAGCCGGTGCCCAGAAGGCGCTTTCGGCCATCCCGACGCTGCTGACCGGCGGGAGTCTTTGGATGGACGTGGGCTTGCTCGCGATCGACGAGGTCTGCTCTCCAATCCAGATGGTATTGGACAACGAATTGCTGAGTGCGCTGCGCCGCTTCACCCACGATTTCGTGATCGATGAGGACGCAATCGGGCTGGCGACCATCCTGGAGGCCGGCCCCGGCGGACAGTATCTCGATAGGCTACATACCGCGCGCCATTTCCGAGACGAGATCTGGGAGCCCACGCTGTGGTCACGGCAGATGCTCAGGCCATGGCTGGCAGGGGAGCGAGCGCTCGACGTCGACGCAGCCCGTGAGGTCGTATTGCAGGTCCAGGACGAGCTGGGACGCGAGCCGTTGGAGCCCGGGCTGTCAGAATCGCTCGAGGCTGCGGTGCTGGGCGTCATCAGTCGTGCCGGGAAGGCGCTCGGGGTCTGCTGATCAAGGACAGGCTCGATGAGCCGGCGTACCGGTGGACGGCGATCTGTCGTATACGCTGTTGGGACTGCTGGCTAGGCCAAATGCGATGGCCTTGCCTGCTTCAACTTTGACAGCCCCTCCAAGCACAGGTAGAATTGCACGATGAAACACGTGTATTGGGTCATCGATAAGCTGTTGGCCGGGCGTCCTGGCCCAGTGCTCGCCCCCTGGAAGCCCACAGAGCTCTATGCCGGCGGGCTCCGTACCGTCATCTCATTGGCTCAGGAAGAGGCGACCGAGGACCTGGACCGCTACGGGTTCACACACTACCGCGCGTCGTTCCCACCGGTGCTTCTTTACTCCAGGGGCATGCGGAACGCCTTCATCTACCAGGCGCTGCCGGTATGGGACTTCATCGATCAGCAGCTTGAGGCCGGCAATCCGGTTCTCGTCCACTGCCACCACGGTCAGGATCGGACCGGTGTGGTTCTTGCCGGCTATCTCATCATCTACCGGAATGTGAGTCCACAAAGAGCCCTTCAACAGCTGCGCGCCGCCAAACCAACAGCAATGAGCGCAGATGGCTTTGCGGAGGTGCTGGATCTGCTGTGCCCCGGCATCGTCCCCGACCGTCGCACGCTGCTCTAGCATAGGCCCAGCAACGCCGCACACAGAACGGGCCCCGCAGATGCGGGGCCCGTTGACTATCCAGTCTGTGCTTTGAGAAACTGGCTACGAGCGGTTCCTGTTGTCACCGCGCCCCGACCACATCGGCCGGCCGGTGGAGGCGTCCCGCAGCACAATCTCTATGCCGGTGGTCAGGTTCTTCACAGTGCCGGCCTTGAACTCGCCGTCCTCGTGATAACCCTGAACGACGACCTCGTCACCTTCACTGATCGTGAAGCTCTGCTCCTCGCGGTAGAAGTCCGGACCGAGCCCCACCAAGACCTCGCCTTCGCCGGTCTCCACCAGCAGGTCGTGTCCGGTGTCGTCCGCAAGCCCCTGGATGATCTCCCACGCGGGTTCTTCAGCGTCTGCCCACTGACTCTGGGTGCCCAGCCCTTGACCGGCCAATTCCGAGTCGGCACCGCGGCCTTCCCCGAGCTGATCATACTCACCGCCGGCGCTCTCCTCCTGCGGCTGATCGGCTTCATCGTTGCCATTCTCCTCCTGCAGCGGATCGTGCTCATCACCGCCGTTCTCCTCCTGCGCCACCACACGCTCAGCACGACCGCGCTCAGCGACGGCATAGCCCGAGCCGACCTGCGTGAAACTGTCCACACGTGTTTCCGTCGGACGTGCCAGAATGTAGACGGACCCGCCGACCAGTATCAGGAACAAACTCGCTATCATACTAATCTTCAGAATCTTGACGAACACCGTATCCTCCAATGCAAGCAGCTGTAGTTACGAGATGACCTCGAACGCTGCATCCTGCTTCTGTACCGGGAGTCTCAACCCACGGGTCGGCAGCATGCGCTTTGTGACACACGTAATCCACCTGAAATGGAACACCAGGTGCAAGCCGACCCCCACGGTCATCACGCAGCTGGTGAACGTGTGGAGTGGTCGCCATACCTCACGCGCGATGCCCAGGAACGCCGCCTGATACGCTGTGTTGCGCCCTCCCTCGTATCCGCCCGTGCCCATAAACAGGAACGCAACGCCGGTGACAAGTGATGCAATAAACGCGATCCCAATAACAACGTCCAGCCAATAGTTGAAGCTCGTCCTGGTCATAACCGACCTCCTCTGGTCAAGTTGGGTGCTTGTACGCACCGCATTCGATCAAACTGCAACTAGGATACGGGAGCTTGATAAAGACACGATGAAGGAATGATGAAGGCCTGATGAAGCCACGATGCAAGATCCATGCAGAACAACGTGCCCGGCCGAATGTCTCGGCCGGGCACGTCACAGATGCGCTTTCGGGTCTGATGCTAACCCGCTGGCAGCCAGAAGCTCACCGTCAAACCTCCTCCCTCGGTCAACTCGGCCCAGATGCGACCACGATGCGCCTCCAGGACCTGGTAGGCAATGGCCAGTCCCAGGCCCGATCCACCAGTACGACGGCTGCGCGAGGGATCCCCCCGCCAGAAGCGATCGAAGAGATACGGCAGCTGATCCTCCCGCACGCCCGAGCCGTTGTCGATCACCCTGACGGTCACTCCCTTGTCTTCCAGAAACGACTCAACCGATACGTTACAGCCGGCGGGTACATAACGAATCGCATTGGTCAGGACGTTGTTGATGACCTGGCTTAGGCGAGTGTAGTCAACCATAGTCAACGGCAGAGAATCGGCCAGATCGAGCGTGAGCGCGACGTCGTTGGCACGGAATCCGTCACGATAGCCCTCGGCAACGCGCGCCACCAGCACGTTGATATCCACCGGCTGAAGCTCGAGGGACAGCCTGCCGGAATCGGCCAACGCCAATGTGCGCAGATCCTCCACCAGGCGATTCAGCAACTGCACTTGATCCAACGCGGGACCGATGTTCTCAGGAGTGGGCGCATAGATCCCATCGGCCAGGGCTTCCAGAGAGCTCTGCAGCACCGCGAGCGGGTTGCGCAGCTCATGCGCGATATCCGCCGTCTGAGACTGGCGGGCCTGCTCGGCACGCTCCAGATTGGCCGCCATCGCGTTGAACGTGGTCGCCAGGCGTGCAATCTCATCAACACCCCCGATCTCGGCACGTACATCGAACCGACCTTGCGAGATCGTCTCAGCCGTCCGTGTAAGCGTTCGCACCGGCAGGACAATGCTGCGCGTGAGAAGCCCTGCGATGATCAGGCCCACGACAAATGCAACGCCGCCGCCAATGGCGAGTGCCCAACGGAGCTGTGTCAAAAAGGCATTCGCATGCTCATCGAGGCCCGTATTGGCCCCGCCGGACACATCCAACGCGAGGTACCCCACAAGGGTATCCTTGAGGAAAAGTGGCAAGGCAGCGTCAATCTCTGCGCCGGACAGCTGGCCCTGCAGCTCTCCCTCCGTCGTGGCCTGAATCCACCGACCAACGTCCGCGACAATGTAGACGATATCCCCACCGCCCTGTGCGGCTGCGCTGCCCTGTCCGGCACCCCCGTCCTGGCGACCGTACCCACCGGGGAATTCCACAAGACTGGCGAATACCTGCTGGAGTCCGGCCCACTCCCCCTGTTGCGCGTAGTAGGCAACCAGGCTATCCATCAGACGCTGCGTACGCTGGTTGCTAGCTACTGCATAGCGACGGAACTCAGTCTCAGTGCTATAGCCGGCCAGTGCCGCAACGGTGATCACAACTACCAGGATCACGGCAGAGAACGCAAGCAGGCCCTTCTGGAAGAGATTCATAGCCGGTCCAGCCTCCTTTCTCCGGACCTAGTCGATGAACCGGTACCCGACGCCGCGGACCGTCCCGATATAAGACGGGTTCGCCGGGTCTTGCTCAATCTTCTGCCGCAGATTTTTGATATGGGCATCGATCGTGCGTTCATACGCCTCAAAGGCTACGCCCTGTATGGCTTCTAGCAGGTCGGCCCGAGAGAAAGCACGTCCGGGGGCGCTCATCAACACAGCCAGGAGATCAAACTCTGTGGGCGTCAGATCGATCAGCAGACCATCTTTGTGCACCTCACGCCGGCCTTGATCCAGGATCACGCCGCATACTTCCAGGACCTCGGCAGGCGCAGGCGCCGCCTGCACGCGACGCAGGACGGCACGCACGCGAGCTACAAGCTCCCGCGGGCTGAAGGGCTTAGTCACGTAGTCATCGGCTCCCAGCTCCAGCCCGAGGATACGGTCCATCTCCTCGACGCGCGCGGTCAGCATGATAATCGCCAGATTCGGCAGCTCCGATTTGACGATCCGCGTGAACTCGAGGCCATCCATCTCCGGCATTTGGAGATCCAGAACTACCAGATCAGGCTTCTCATCACGCGCTACAAAGAGGGCGTTCTGTCCGTTGGTCGCGGTGACGACCCGGTAGCCGGACTTCTCTAGATAGCCACGCACTACCCGCACGATCTGGACCTCATCATCCACAACAAGAATCTTCTGAGCCATCATGCCTCCTGTACGGCCAAACACATCGCTAACGGACCCTATGAGAAGCCCCTGTCAGCTCTGATGCCGAGCCAACCGGGGCTCTTCTCAGGAATCTCTAGCACTCACAGAGTGTCCGAGTATGGCAAGACCTACCCTAAGGCCACGTCCAGAAGCATCATCACGGCAAAGCCGATCATCACGCCCATCGTAGCCAGGTCAACGTTGCCCTCCCTATGAGACTCGGGTACCAGATCCTCCACGACAACGAAGATCATGGCGCCGGCAGCAAATGCCATCGCGTAGGGGAGGATGGGGCGGAAAAGGATGACCGCGGTGGCCCCCAGCACGCCGGCGATCGGCTCAACGATCGCTGAGAGCTGCCCATCCCAATAGCTCTTCCAGCGAGAAACGCCGGTGGTACGAAGTGGCATCGATACAGCCATACCCTCGGGGAAATTCTGGATGCCGATACCCAGTGCCAGGGCAATAGCGCCGGCGATGGTCGCAGACGGATAACCGGCAGCCACGGCGCCAAAGGCCACACCCACGGCCAGACCCTCAGGGAAGTTGTGCAGTGTGATGGCTAGTACTAACAACGTGATTCGCTGCCAGGTCGTCTTGAGGCCTTCGGGCTGATCCTCACCGACGTGGAGGTGCGGCAGCATCCGGTCGAGCAGACGCAGGAAAACGCCACCCAAGAGAAAGCCAATGACCGCAGGTGCCCACACAGGGAGCGAAGAGTCTGCCGACATCTCAATCGCGGGCGCGAGCAGCGACCAGAAGCTGGCAGCGATCATGACACCACCGGCAAACCCCAGCATCACATCAAGCACCTTGCGGTCTATCTGCTTGGTGAGGAAGACCGCGGACGAGCCCGCCGCCGTCATTGCCCACGTGAACAGCGTTCCCAAGAGTGCCTGTATGACCGGCGAGAGTTGGCTGAAGAACGTAATCATCGGCAACCTCCTCATTGTGGAACTATGATATTGATGTAAGTATTCTAGCTTAAATCGGTCTCACCCGCAACGCACATATTCGCCAACAGAGATAGGCGCTCACACAGGATCAGCCACTGGCTCCGCAGTCAGCGTCCTGTCCGCCCCAGGATGTCCCTTCCCTTCGCCAGGGCTGCCGCATCTGCCAACAAACACGGGCAGGTTGCCATCCTGAAACACAGCGCAGATCCGTCATCCCGAGCTTACCGAGGGAGCTCTTGTCCTCAGATGCGCAGACTGGTTGTCCCCAAGGTGTCACTACGTGCGAGTCAAGCGGGTAGCTGCACGTATTCGGGCCAAGAGATTCCTCGACTTCCTTTGACCACGCTCAGGACAGGCTGCGCTCGCTACTTGGAATGACGAATCCGCTGTCTATTCCGCGCAAATGCGATAGCCCTGTTCCCATCTCTTGCCGCAGCCGCAACTCAGCGTAGACTGGACTGTATTCGCATCTTGGACGGACCACGAAGGACAAGACACGGTCTACTAGCTCGGAGGAGCAAATGCTGTCAAGCCGACATCATCGCAGAACGATCCTGTATCTTGCGTTCACCGTGCTCACCATCGCTGGCGGGTGCGCATCCGGGTCAATGCGCGCGACCCCCACACCAACGCCGGATCTGCAGGCCACGGTGGACGCCGCCATACTTGCCACCGCAACCGCCGAGGCCGCCGAGGCCGCACGCATCGCCACGGCAGTCGCGGCAACACAGACCGCCATCGCGCCATCCTATGCCGAATCGACGCCGACCCCCGGTGCATCCGGCCCGGCCACGCCGGCACCTCAGGACATCCCCACAGAGACCTACTTGACGATGACCGAAGAGGAATTGGCTGCCCAGATCGAGGATGCGGTCAACGAGGCCGTCGCAGGAACAGAGAGCGCGGCAACCGCCACGGAGACGGCGACAGCCGATGACACGATCACCCAGGAGGAGATTGGCAGCATCGAAGCTGTCATTGCCGATGCCGATGAGGCCATCGCATTGGCGGAGGAGCTCCTGCTCGTGTACGCTGATATCTACGGCGAATTGGCCACAGAGACACTCGTTTTGATCGATGACATGGAGGCGCTGCTGGCCACGATGACGGAGATGGTCATC
>CBFCZM010000025.1:0-14131 GCA_965602565.1 uncultured Anaerolineae bacterium | reverse complement strand
CCAAGCCGAGGATTGGACAGGCCTCTTCCTCCTGAGGGCTCCCGGCACCTGGGGTGACCCATCCTACTTCTTCCAGTATCCGGAACTGCCCTCGCTGGGCCCCTGGATCGTCACCCAGCCGCTCGGTGCGGGCACGACCGTGATCATGGAGCGCAACCCCTACTACTACAAGGTTGACTCCGCCGGCAACCAGCTACCCTACATGGACAGGGTCGTCGCGACCCAGTTCCAGGAGGACGAGAGTCGTACCTTCGCGATGATGAACGGTGACATCGACTTCATCAAGGACGCCGGGAACGCCAATCGCGAGCTCTACTTCGATGCGTTGGACGAGGGCAAGCCCATCGAGATCCGGCTGCCTCTGTACGATCAGGGCAACACGCAGTCCATTCACTTCAACCTGACCGCCAAGGATCCTATCAAGAACGAGGTCTTCAACGAGAAGGACTTCCGGATCGGCATGTCTCACGCGATCAACCGGGCCGAGATCATCGAGGTGGTCTTCAAGGGCGAAGGCGCGCCCGTGCAGGTCTGCCCGTATGAGAACTCGCCGCTCTACAATGAGCAGCTCTGCGATCAGTACGTCGCTTTCGATCTGAACCTTGCCGCCGAGTACCTCGACAAGGTGGTGCCCGAAATGGATGCCGATGGCTATCGCCTGGGTCCTGATGGCGAGCGCTTCAACCCCATCTTCAACGTCAGGAACAACGATAATGAGGGCCAGCACTGGGTCCAGGTTGCCGAGCTCCTGATCGAGCACTGGAAGAAGGCCGGCGTGGAAGTGCTACTCAATTCAGTCTCCGGTGAGGTCGACGACGAGCAGCGCGACGCTAACGACATCGAGATGTACATGTTCCACGGCGCTGAGGGTGGCTCCGGCATGACGGCCATCCTTGATCCGCGCTGGCACGTTCCTGGCGACTACTGGGGAATCTTCGGCCTCGGTTGGATGCTGTATTTGACCGATGCGGAGGATCCCAACGGCGTCGAACTTCCCGACTACGTCTTGGATATCCGTGCCATGTTCCAGGAGGCAACGCAGCAGCCGACCCGAGAGGGCCAGATCGAGATCATGAAGAAGGTGATGCAGAGCTCCGCCGACAACTTCTGGACCATCGGCATCTGTCGAGCCGGAACAACCATCTACCCCATCAACGCTCGCCTGGGCAACATCCCGGAGAGCTGGCTGCACCTCTGGACCTGGGGCTTCGACAAGATCCTTCGTCCCGAGCAGTTCTACATCAAGGAGTAGGCACTCAGCCTAGACCTTAGCTAACCCGTCAGGTAGCCGGAGGACCTCCGGCTACCTGACGCACTGTCTTCCAAGCCGCGATGGACTAGACATCAGGCTGCTTCGAAGCTGTGAGTTGAGGGCTGAAGCTCCTGCTGCCGTGTGCGAGCTTTCAGCTCTGAACTGGCAACTGTGAACCGGCAATTCAGGGCTCTCTTTCAGGAGTGATTCATCTATGTGGAAATACTTGTTGCGCCGCCTCTCGTATGCCCTCTTCACCGTGTGGGTGATCTCGCTGTTGTCCTTTGCGGTCATCCAGTTGCCGCCGGGCGATTACGTGTCGGACTTGGTCGACGACCTGCGCGCGCAGGCTGGTGACGTCTCCCCAGAGTGGGAAGAGCGCATGCGCCAGGTCTACGGGTTTGATGACCCGTTTCTGGTTCAGTACGTCAAATGGATGAAGAACATCCTCACGAGAGGCAAGTTCGGCTACTCGTTCTACTACAGGCGCGATGCCGTCGAGATGATCACCGAACGGCTACCGATGTCTTTTGCGCTCTCGTTCCTGTCCACGATGTTTGTTTGGGTCGTGGCGCTACCCATCGGCTTCTACTCCGCTGTGAACCAATACAGTGCCACGGACTACGCTGCCTCTTTTCTGGGGTTCTTCGGCATGGCGATCCCCAACTTCCTGCTGGCCCTGATTGTGCTCTTCCTGACCTACAAGTACATGGGAGGGGCTGTCATCGGGCTCTTCTCGACCGAGTACGCCTCCGCGCCGTGGACGTGGGCCAAGGTCGCTGACTTGCTCAAGCACGTCTGGGTACCCATGATTATCATCGGATTGAGTAGCACGGCCGGGCTGATCCGCACGATGCGCGCAAACCTGCTCGACGAGCTCAACAAGCCCTATGTCGAGACAGCCCGCGCCAAGGGCTTGAGCGAGACCCGCTTGCTGATCAAGTACCCACTGCGCCACGCACTAAACCCCTTCGTCAGCACCCTTGGTTGGATGTTGCCTAGTCTGGTCTCAGGCGAGACGATCGTCTCCATGGTGCTGAACCTGCCCACTTCGGGCCCCATTCTGTACCGAGCTCTGATACAGCAGGACCAGTACGTGGCGGCTGGCTTCATCCTGATGCTCAGCACGCTCACTGTCATAGGCACCTTCATCTCGGACTTGCTGCTGGCGTGGGTAGACCCACGGATCCGACTGGAACAGTAGAGGTTGATCGATGACCGATGCAATAGAACGCGAACCTGGTTTTCACGAGACAACCGAAGAGTCCCTCAAGCTAGAGGTTGCTTCGCAATGGCAGTTGATGTGGTGGAAGTTCCGCAAGCACAAGCTGGCGATGATCAGCGGCGCTATCGTCGTGGGGTTGTACGTGCTGGCCATCTTCTGCGAGTTCTTCGCTCCCACCTTGACCACGAGTTACCACGACACCTACGCAACCGCGCCCCCGCAACGCCTGTACTTGCTCCGCGAGGGAAGGTGGCTTCCCCACGTGAATGGCTACACGTTCGAGCGCGACCCGGTCTCACTGCGCAAGACGTGGACCGTCGATGAGGACATCGTGATTCCCGTGGGGCTCTTTGTCCGCGGCGATTCCTACAAGATGTGGGGCTTCATCCCTGGGGACCTGCACTTCATCGGCCCCAAGAGCGCTGGGGAGCCGTTCTACCTCTTTGGCGCGGACATGATCGGCCGTGACGTCTTCGGTCGCCTCATCTACAGCAGCCGAATATCACTGACGGTGGGCCTCGTCGGTATGGTGATCAGCCTGGCCCTGGGCATCCTGTTGGGCGGAATCTCGGGCTTGGTGGGAGGCGCGCTGGACAATATCATCCAGCGCATCATCGAGATCCTGATGTCGATCCCCACCCTGCCCGTCTGGCTGGCCCTGGCAGCTGTCGTGCCCATCGATTGGCCCGCCCTGCGTGTCTACTTCATGATCTCGATCATCCTCTCCCTGATCAGTTGGACGGGGATGGCGCGTGTGGTCCGGTCCAAGTTCCTGGCGCTGCGCGAGGAAGACTTCGTGATGGCCGCGATGCTGGATGGATGCAGCCGTACTCGGTTGATCCTGCGCCATATGCTACCATCCTTCCTCAGCCACATCATCGCATCCATCACTCTGTGGATCCCCGGCTTGATCCTGGGGGAGACGGCGCTCAGCTTCCTGGGTCTGGGGTTGCGCCCGCCCGTGGTCAGTTGGGGCGTGATGCTCCAGGACACTCAGAAGGTTGCCGTGATCGCCCGGTATCCATGGTTGCTGGCACCCGGCGGGGCTGTCTTCTTGATCGTGTTGACGCTGAACTTCCTGGGCGACGGTCTGCGCGACGCAGCCGACCCGTACTGATAGAGGGTGTCCTATGTCAGACAATGACATACTGCTGACAGCGCAAGACCTGAAGGTACACTTCTTCACCGACGAGGGCGTCGTCAAAGCCGTCGAGGGTGTGGATCTGGAGATAGAGAGCGGCAGAACGTTATGTCTCGTCGGCGAGAGCGGATGCGGCAAAAGCGTAACCTGCCGGGCCTTCCTCGGCATCGTGCAGCCGCCGGGCCGCATCGTCTCGGGCGACATCCTCTTCCGTCCGGCTGGGGCCGGAGAGGCGATCAACATCGCGAAGCTCGATCCCCGAGGACAGGAGATCCGCCAGATCCGCGGCAAAGAGATCGCCATGATCTTCCAGGAACCGATGACCTCACTCAGCCCGATGTACACGGTCGGGAACCAGATTGCGGAGAACATCTTGCTCCACAGCGGCATAGCGAAAGAAGCCGCGAGGGAGCAGGCCATTGTGTTGCTGGATCAGGTCGGCATCCCCGATCCGGACCGCCTGGTGGATGAATATCCCTTCAGACTCAGCGGCGGGATGCGCCAACGTGCGATGATCGCCATGGCGCTGAGCTGCAATCCGACGATGCTCATCGCCGATGAGCCCACCACGGCCCTCGATGTGACCACGCAGGCACAGATCCTCGACTTGATGCTGGAACTCCAGCACAAGTACAATATGGCACTGCTCTTCATCACGCACGATCTTGGCGTCGTGGCAGAGGTCGCCGACGACGTTGCCGTGATGTACCTTGGCAAGATCGTCGAGAGAGCTTCTGCAGACACCATCTTCAACACACCGCAACACCCCTATACACAGTCTCTGCTCAGATCGATCCCCAAGATCGCCATGCGGCGTGAGGAGCTCGACCCAATCAAGGGTATGGTACCAAGCCCCTTCCGACGCCCTGAGGGCTGCACCTTCAACCCCCGGTGCCCTCAGGCGATGGAAGTGTGCCGCCACGTTGTCCCGTCGATGACCGCGCTGAACGAAGACCACGTCGTGAGGTGCTTGCTCTACGAGCCCGAAGTGCTCGAGGCCGCGGAGAGGAACTGAGTATGGTCGCAGAGAAGACAGAACTAAGAGACACGGACACTGCCAAGACGATGCGCGATCCGGCCCACCTCCTGGAGGTGAACAACCTGAAGATGTACTTCCCCATCACGCAGGGGCTCTTCTCACGCGTGGCCGGGTACACCAAGGCCGCCGATGACGTAAGCTTCTTCATCCGCAAGGGCGAGACGCTTGGTCTGGTAGGCGAGAGCGGCTGTGGAAAGACCACGGTGGGGCGCTGTATCGCGCGCGCATACGAGCCGACCGCCGGTGAGATCCTCTACAGGGAAGCCGATGGTACCACCGTGGATCTCGCTGCCCTGGTCGGCAAGGAGATCCGGCCCTACCGCAAGGACGTACGCATGATCTTCCAGGATCCCTACTCCGCGCTCAACCCGCGGATGACAGTCTTCGAGGTCATCAGCGAAGCGCTGAAGGTCAACAGACTCGGAACCCGATCGGAGATAGAGGATCGGGTGGAGTACTTGCTTCAACGCGTCGGTTTGCGCCCCGAGTACATCCAGCGCTATCCCCACGCTTTCAGCGGCGGCGAACGCCAGCGCATCGGCATCGCGCGAGCCTTGGTAACGAACCCACGTCTGGTCGTGTGTGACGAGGCGGTCTCGGCGCTCGATGTCTCCATCCGTGCCCAGATCCTGAACCTGATGGAAGAACTCCAGGACGAGTTCGCCCTGACCTATCTCTTCATCTCCCACGACCTCAGCGTCATCCGCCACATCTGTGACCGCGTGGTCGTGATGTACGTCGGCAAAGTCGTTGAGGTCGCCTCCGGAATGGATGTATATGTCAATCCCAAGCATCCATATACCGAGGCCCTGATGTCCGCGGTGCCGGTCTCCAACCCGCGGGCCCGTCAAGCGGGAACCCGAATCCACCTTGCAGGAGAGGTTGCTGATCCGGCGAACCCGCCAAGTGGGTGCTACTTCCATCCGCGCTGTCAGTACGCGCAACCACGCTGCGCGGAGGAAGAACCGGTCCTGCAAGATCTGGGAAGTCACCACACCGTTGCTTGCCACTTTGCCGAGGAGTTGAGTCTGGAAGGCGTGCGGCTGATCTAGGTGCAGAGCCCAAGGTCCAAACGGGGGAACCAATTGGCTCCCCCGTTTCGGTGAGGCCTAGTTTCTGGGTGTTCCGAAGTCTGCGATAAAGTAGTAGCCGTGGCCACTGCCCGGCACCACTCCCACACCAACCTCCGTCAGATAGTCACTGAGGATCGTGCGTCGGTGCGGATCATTGGGTGGCGCCTCGTCCATCCACATCGCCACCGCCATCTCCGGCGTGCCGTACCAGGCCCAGCACTCTGACCAGCGCATCGGGTCATAGCCTGCACGGATGATCCGCTCTTTGTACGTTGAGCCGTCGGACCCTGTGTGGCCACACCACCCCCGCGCGTAGCAGTCGTCGGCGTGCAACTGCGCAGCATGGGCAAGCGTGCCGTTCCACGCCAGAGGCGGCAGACTATGTGCGGCGCGCTGCTCGTTGATCAAGCGGTAGATCTCGCCGGCCAACGCTGACACGTCCGCCGGGGGCAGCGGCGCAGGCACCGGTGTAGCAGTTGACGCATCACCTGCCGCAGCGCCGTCTTCCTGGCCTACTGCACCGGCTGCCGGCGCTTCCGCCGCAACGTCACTGTCCGGGGTTGGGGTCGGCAGGATTTCCGGCTCAGGCACCGCCGTGGGAACCGGTGCCGCAGCCAGAGCCTCGGCCGGGCCGTCCAGCGGCAATATCAGCGACTGCCCAACAGCAATCAGGTCGGCATCCGGAAGCCCGTTGGCGTCCAACAGCGCTGCAAGATCAAGGCCGAACTGCGCCGCTAACTCGCTGAGAGTCTCACCGGCAGCCACCTGATGCACGATCCAGAAGGGGGAGGCCCCAGCCCACATAGCTTCCTGCGGCACCTTGAGGTCCTCATCGACCCGCACGGTGGTCTCTGACCCCATGTCGTTGCTCAACTGGATGGCAGCCATAGGCACTGCGAACTCAAGTGCCAGGCCTATCAGCGTGTCCCCGGGCTGCACCGTGTACGTCGTGAGGGCCGCCGGATCCTGCCCCGACGGTGCTGGCTCCGGCGGGGAAGGCAGAGCTGTTTCCTGGGCCAGCTGCGGCGTCGGCGGCGCTTCCGCGATCACGGATGTGGCCTCCGATATCTCAGCGCGCGGCAGAAACCCCGGCGGCGTCGAATCGACATCTTCAGGAATCGCAGCCGCGCAGGCGGCCACCAGAATCAGAGCCGCCAACAGGACACCCATAGCGGACATCCCGGGACCCCGCGATTTGGGACGCTGGTGATCCTGCAATGGGGTAGCAGACCCCCCACCGGCCAGCCTGTTAGTCCTTCTAGCCATAGCCAGCACTATACCTGCAGTCAGCTGGAGATCAATCACCAACCACTTGTTTTTCCCTACGCGCCCCCTACAATAGCCCTATGGAACCCAAACGCGTCGTCATCTACACCGACGGCAGCTCGCTCGGCAACCCTGGTCCCGGCGGATATGGTGCTGTCCTGCACTACGGCAGCCACACTAAGGAGCTTTCGGGCGGCTTTCGCTGCACAACCAACAACCGCATGGAGGTCCTGGCTGCCATCGAGGCGCTGAAATCGCTAACCCAGCCCTGCCACGTCACCCTCCACACAGACTCTCAGTATCTGGTCAATGCCGTGTCCAAAGGGTGGGCCAGACGCTGGCAGGCTAACGCGTGGATGCGCAACAGGAAGAAAAGGGCGATCAACCCGGATCTATGGGAGCAACTACTCACGCTACTAGAGACACATCAGGTTGAATTTGTATGGGTTCGGGGCCATGCCGGCAACGCCGGCAACGAGCGCTGCGATCACCTGGCCAAAGGGGCTGCCGAACAGCCCAATCTGCCCCCCGATCCCGGCTACCGGGGTAGCTGCTAAGAAGTCTTTCAATTGAGGTAAGGAGACCTATGCCCACACCAAAGGATTACCGGAAGTTCATGAAGAGCGATCTCTGGTTGGAAATGCGGGCCCGACCCTCAGACCAACAAAGGCAAGTGCCTCATCCACTGCTACAGAAGCCATATCCCCAAGACGCTGAACTCATCCACCTGCCGGCAGTGGACGAGCTAACCTGCGGCGAACTCTCCGTGCGCGACGCCATCGCACAGAGGCAGAGCCACCGCCGCTTCACAGATGAAACACTGACGCTGGAGGAACTGGCCTACCTGGCCTGGGCTACGCAGGGCGTCCACAGGGTATGGCGCGGCGGCATCGCGGTTCACCGCACGGTGCCGTCGGCCGGTGCCCGGCACGCGTTCGAGACCTATCTTGTGGTGAGCCGCGTGGAGGGACTGGAGGTCGGTCTCTATCGTTACCTGTCGCTGGAACACAAGCTGCAACTGCTGTTCACGGACCCGGACCTGCCGCAGAAAGCCGCGGCGGCCTGCCACGATCAGGCCTTTGTGGCAACCAGCGCCGTCGCTTTCTTCTGGACGGCCCTGCCCTACCGGACCGAATGGCGCTACGCCCTCATGGCGCCCAAACTCGTCAACGTGGACGCCGGTCACGTCTGTGAGAATCTCTACCTTGCCGCAGAATCCATCGGCGCCGGCACGTGCGCCATCGCAGCCTACAGTCAGGCCGCAGCGGACGCACTGCTGGGGGTAGACGGCGAGGAGGAGTTTGCCATCTACGTCGCTCCCGTCGGCAAAGTCTAGACTGTGTCAAGGAGTTGAGCACGCAGATGATTGAGGAATCCTGAGGTCTGGCTCGCCATTGAATCAGATGGGGCTCTCCCGTGAAAAGGACAGGTGTCACACAGAGGCCCAGAGTACGCAGAAAGAGATCATACAGCCCAGGGTCGTAGGCACGCCACTACAGATATGTGGAGCTTGTCTTGATCACTTTGCGACTTCGCGCCTCTGCGTGAGCTCTTTCAGTGGAACCAACCCTACGCGATCGTAACGTCCTCGCAGAGATAGACATCCTGGATCGTGTTGAGGATCTGCACACCCTCCTCCATCGGCTTCTGGAAGGCTTTGCGTCCGCTGATCAGCCCCGTGCCACCGGCGCGCTTGTTGATCACCGCCGTGCGGACGGCCTGCACCAGATCGTTCTTCCCTGAAGCACCACCGGAGTTGATCAGACCCGCGCGGCCCATATAGCAGCTGATCACCTGGTAGCGGCACAGATCGATCGGATGCTCGGAGCTCAGCTCCGTGTAGACGCGATCGTCGAACTTCCCATAGGAAGAGTCGCCCATGTTCAGCGCCCTGTAACCGCCGTTCAGCGTCGGCTGCTTCTGCTTGATGATGTCGGCCTCAATCGTCACGCCCAGGTGGTTGGCCTGACCGGTGAGGTCTGCGCTGGCGT
The DNA here is from genome assembly GCA_965602565.1 of uncultured Anaerolineae bacterium. Lineage (GTDB taxonomy): Bacteria > Chloroflexota > Anaerolineae > B4-G1 > SLSP01 > PWVB01. Next base: position 5,144 of record CBFCZM010000025.1, on the reverse strand, counting down.
GGTAATCCTTGCTGCCCGTCTTGAACGCCGAATTCCGCAGATAGCACCACAGGATCGTCACCATTCCCAGTTCGTGCGCGCGATGGAATGCTTTGCTCACCTCGATGATCTGCCGTGAGGATTCAGGAGAACCGAAGTAGATCGTCGCTCCCACCCCGACGGCACCCATGTCCGCTGCCTGCTCGACCTGCGCGAAGAAGATCTGGTCGTACCTATTCGGGTACGTGACCAGCTCGTTGTGGTTGGACTTGACGATAAACGGGATCCTGTGCGCATATTTGCGGGCCACTGCACCCAGCACACCCAGGGTTGACGCCACACCGTTGCAGCCGCCGGCGATGGCCAACTCCACGATCGCTGCGGGATCGAAGTAGATCGGGTTCGGCGCGAATGAGGCACCGGCCGAGTGCTCAATGCCCTGATCCACCGGCAGGATGGAGACATAACCCGTCCCTCCGAGACGTCCGTGATCAAACAAGGACTGCATGCTGCGAAGGACCGGCGTCGGGCGATCGCTCAGCGCGACCACGCGATCCACAAAATCCGGGCCGGGCAGATGGAGCTGCTCTTTCGACACCGTCTTGCAGATATGAGTCAACAAGGAATCCGCTTCACCGCCGAGGAAACTTCGGATCTCACCAATGCTCATCGCCATATTCCCTCCCTGACACAATCCATCACTTCGCGCTCTTGCGCTCCGTATGCTAGTCCCACCGCCCCAGGATGCAAACGTGACTCTGTCGGGAAAGGGGCTCATCAGACGCTCAGGCGAATCTCAGAGCAACCGTCTCTGATCAGCTATCCACCAGGGAACGGCGTCACTCCCATCACCGTTGCTGCAGCGCCGCTGTTGGGGAGGCCGTGCCACGACACCGGCGATCGAACCGAGGAAACCGAGGGACTCGGCCAAGCGCGTGGCTAGAGAGCGCGAAATTCCTGCCCAACAGCGCCGCAATCTTGTGCGGCGCAAGATAGGCTGCACAGCCGAGACGCGTACCACACTGTGGGGCACAGCTCAGCGAGTCCGAGCGGAGCGAGGTCGGCAGCTTCCTTGAGCAATCAGCCAGACCTCGCTGACTCTCGGCCACTGAGCCGCTCACTATGCTGGCACATCCCATCCATCTAGTTCCTGTCCACAAGCACACTCTTTCTGATACCACTTCACTGCAGCACCACAGCTCTTGCAGGACCATTCCCTTTCCTGTGCCTGCAACCACTCTTGGTTGCCGTGTTTCTCAATGAATTCAAGATTTGGCTCCATGGTCCAATGATGAGGCCATTCGTCATTCATGAACTCCTGGAGTTCAACGCAGGGATATTCGCTGCAGAAACAACAGAAGTCCAGATACCTGTCTTTCGAACATCGTCTGAACTTACATTGCTCAACAGAATCATCAATGACATTGCTCTGACAACCAAGGCAGTCTGTTGCACCACATGAACCGCAGTACAAACCACAAGGACCATACTGTGACCTCTTCACTCTGTCACCTCAGGCATAACGGTTAGCTTCGCCGGCGCGGCGGCCGCGGGATAGCGCCTTCGCCACGAGATGCCCTGAAAACGCGTGTGGCCGTCCACCCTGAGCAGCGATAGCCGCGTCGGGTCCATTGAGTGACCCCTATGTATTGGACCACGGAAGGGGCGCAATAGGTGAAAGTTCGCTCTTGACAGACCAAGATTGCCAGACCTTGATGAGTTCTGCCGGGGCGGCGTCGGCCTGAATCTGATAGGTTCGCTCGTCGTGGTGGAAGGCGAAGCAGGTTCAACGTGGGTGGCTGAACGCTCACTGGCAGTGTAGCTATCGTGATCTGACGGCGCCAGACCACCTCGCCTCCCCCAGCGTGCAGTGCACATACTATAGGCCTGCCGCTCATGAACAGCAACCGGCCGCGAAACGCAGAGAGCCCTCTATTGCTAGAGAGCTCGCTGTATCCCACGAGGGACACCTATGGGCGCGCGCGCCAGCACGCGTATCCGAGTAGTGACCTTCCTGCCTGACAGTCTGTCGGGCTCTACACCCAAGAATGCACCTTGAGGGCGCACTCTTGGGTGTCTGTGATTGACAAAGGTTGTGCCCGAAATGCGCCTAGTCGATGCCCAGCTCGTGGGCCTTCTGGGTGATGGCATCCACGGCTGCAGCATAGCCGTTGGCGTCCCAGTTTTCCTTCATTGCCTCGTAAAGCTCCCGATCATCCTCGCCGGATGTGTCCATGATAAACCGGACCCAATCGTCGTTGAACGGGACCACCATTTCCTGCTTCTCCGGAACGTCGATCGCTTGTATAGCATAGTCGACGTTGGGATCCTTCCAGTTATTCACACGGTGATCGCGCTCTGCCGTACACAGCTCGCGAATGCCCAAGGGGATGGCAGGATCTTGGTACTGAAGCAGATCACCTGACCAGGCAGCCAGGTAGGACATCGCGTAGGTGAAGGGATACAGCTCGGAGGTCGGGACGTGAAGGCCTGTCTCATCGTCTACTGGCGTCAGGAGCTTCACATTTCCGTCCGTATCAACGGCATAGTCCTTACCGCTGACGCCAAAAGCCATCGTGAACAGACCATCCTCGCTGTAGAGCCAGTTGTACAGCTCCAAGATGCGTTCCATCTTGGTATCATCGACGCTGGCCTCTATGTAGCTTTCAGACCAGTAAGCCTTCTCGCTGAATCGAGTGTAGCTGCCGTCCACCGTCGGACCGTGCAGGAGTGCGATGGATTCAAGGAAATCGACATCGGGTTGTAGCAGAACCCAGCTATCCATGACGGCTTTCAGGTGTTTCGGCGAAACCTGGCGTCCGAGAATACCGACCTTGCCGGCGGCGAACTTCTCAAGCGCCTGGGCGCTCTCCAGTGTGGCGAAGTCAGGATCGAGGCCGCCGGCCTGGAACATCCTCTTGAAGAACTGCATCATGACGAAGGCGTTCTCGCCCGAGACTGCCTGGCGGTACTTCCCGTCGGTGTCCTTCATCCACCTCGAGTCAGTATAGCCGAAGCCCGTCCAACCCTGTGATAGCAGGATCCAGACTGCAACAGGGGTAAAACCAAATGTGTCGTTCGCACCGTTACCATCCGGATCCGCTTTGGCAAAGGCCTCGGTCATGGCGATGTAGTCGTCCTCGGTCGTGGGTTCGTCGATGCCGAGAATATCGAGCCACTCCGCGCGAACGATTAGTCCGCGGTCCATGGCCCACCAGGCAGGGTCGGCGTAGGTGGCGCGCGGCAGGAAGTAATCCTCGCCGTCCACGGCAAAAGCCGTTACCTCTGGCAGATCCATCAGTTTGCGGATTTCGGGATAGTTTGAGACATCCGGCAACGGACGCACAACGCCGTCGTTGATCCACTGGTAGTAGCGGCCTGTTCCTGGCATAGCGATAGCGCCGATGATATCCGGCAACTGGCCCGAGGCCGCCCAGGTGTTGTATTTCTCATCAGCATCGCCCCAGCCAACGTTCACAGGGGTGAGCTCGACATTGAACCTGTCACTCACGTACAGGGCGATTTCATCGGGCTCACCTTCGTCCGGGAAGGAGTTCTGGATGTCCCAGAGGCTGACCTTGATCTCCATGGCTTCTTCTGGGGGTGGTGCGACCGGTGCGGGTTCGTCGCCTTCTTCAACAACTTCGGGCTCTTCGGGAGCCGCGGTTGGGGTAGCAGGCGTGCAGGCTGCCAATACACCGCCCATAGTGGAAAGGCCTATCAGTTTCAAAGCGTCACGACGCGATAGCTTCTTCATGGCTTCTCCTCCCTCATACAGGGTTCTGACTAGGATCGATCGACATTGGTCAATGGTGAAGGGGTCGCATTTTCGGCCTATGTCCTATGGTTTCCTCCTTTCATCCCCAAGAACTGGTGAGGTCTGCTACCCCTCCGGTTTGCTCAGGCCTTGATTGCGCCCAGCATAATACCCTTGGTGAAGTACTTCTGCAGGAAGGGATACACCAGTAGAATGGGGATCGTGGTCAAGGTAACGGTGGCCATCTGGAGCGATCGTGAGTGTACCTGGATATGGGCATCGCGCATGGCGTTCATCATATCATTCCCCAGGTCGATGGTAGCATCCACAACCATCCTCCTCAGAATGAGTGTCAGCGGTATCTTCTGTGGATCCTGGAGGAAGAGCATCGCCAGCCACCAGTCGTTCCAGCGGGCCACAGCATAGAACAGCGCGACGGTCGCAATGATGGGTGCAGCGATGGGCATCATGATTCTGAACAGGATCTGCACATCGTTAGCGCCGTCGATTTTGGCTGATTCCTCAAGGTCGTCAGGAATGCCTTGAAAATAGTTCCGCATCAGGATCAGGTAGAAGGTGTTGATCATCGGCGGTACTATCATCACCCACACGCTGTCCACAAACCCCAACTTCTTCATCACCAGATACCAGGGGATCAGCCCACCGCCGAAGTACATTGTGACAACAATAAGGTAGAAAAAGAATCTTCGGAAAGGCAGGTTCTTTCTGCTTAGGGCATAGGCACCCATCGTAGTGGTCAGCAAACTGAGTCCAGTGCCAACCACAGTCACGAACGTAGAAACGCCAACTGAATTGATGAAATTGGGATAGAGCAGTGCCATCCTATAGTTCTGGAGATCAATGGCCTTGGGGAATAGATAAAGCGGTGTACTGATAATATCCTCGTATTTTGCCACGGAGACCAGCAGCATATTGTAGAACGGAAACATAACAGCAATGGTCAGGAGTACCAATATGCCGGTGATGATGACGTCAGCAATCCTATCTCCAGGACTGCGTCTGTGTTTGAACTGCTCCAGATCTGTAGTTGCCTTGACTGCCAACTTCTCCTCCTCTCAGAACAACCTCTCTTCGCCAAGCCGGCTAACGATGTTGTTAGCCGTCAGCAGCAAGGCGAAGTTCACGACGGCCTTGAATAGGCCGGATGCTGCCGCGAAACTCTGGTTCATCGATTGCTGGAATGCATAGCGGTAGATGTAGACATCGATGGTCTCAATAAGGCCGCGGTTCACGCCGTTGATCAGGTTGAAGATCTGGTCAAAGCTGCTGTTGAGTATGTTTCCGACTTGTAGAATCAGCAGAACCACTGCGGTCGATTTGATACCTGGCCAGGTGATATGCAGAATGCGTTGCCAACGGTTGGCGCCATCCACGGCAGCCGCTTCAT
>CBFCZM010000024.1:0-14260 GCA_965602565.1 uncultured Anaerolineae bacterium | reverse complement strand
TCGATGTGGCCTCTCAAGTGCCTACGATGCTCTACGACCAGCTCGTTGGCGGTATGCTCAGTGCCGCGCTGGTTCCGGTCTTCTCTGACTATGCCCGAGGTGACGACCCCAAAGAGCTTCGCGACGTCATCGGACACGTCTACTCCATCCTCACGTTGCTGCTCGGTGGGGTGGTGCTGCTGCTGGAGATCTCGGCCCCCACCGTGGCTAGTATCCTCGGCAAGGGGCTGTCTCCGTACTATCTATCGATGGCCACTTCGATGATCCGCATCACAGCGCCGGCGGTCTTCTTCCTCAATGTGGCAGGATTGCTGTCCGCAACTCTCCAAGCCCTGCAGCGATTTCGTTTGCCTGCCTTTGCCGGGGCTGTCTACAACGCGGCGATGGTTGTGGTCATCATCGCCCTGGGGCGCAGCCCATTGGGGTCACAGACGTTGGCCGTGGCTTTGTTGGCTGCGACCGTGGTCCAGGCCGCATTTCAGCTGCTTGGGCTGAGAGGCATTCGACTTCGCATCCGTTCCCCATTCCCATTGCATCCGGCCCTGATTCAGGTCGGTATGCTCTATCTGCCCATCGGCGTGGGGTTACTCGTGGATCAGGCTGCGGTCGCGCTCAGTTTCAACCTGGCATCGCGAACCGGGCTCAGTGGCATTGCGTGGATGAAGTATGCGGCGACGCTGATCCAGTTCCCATTGGGTCTGGTCGTCACGGCTGTTTCTGTGGCAATCTTGCCAACACTCTCCCGGTATGCCACGGACGCGGACGAGACTGCCTTCCGGTCAACCTTGGCCCAAGGTCTGCGTCTGGTCCTGATCCTGGTACTGCCGGCTGCCGTGGGCTTGTTCGTGATGGCAGAGCCGATGGTGGCAGTTCTGCTACAGCGTGGGGAGTTCCAGCCCTCTGATACAATGGCAACGGCGCAGGTGCTGCGGTTCTCCATTCTGGGCCTGGTCTTTGCGGCGCTCGATCAACCATTGATCTTTGCTTTCTATGCCCGCAAGGACACCTGGACGCCGGCGCTCGTAGGCATTGCTACGGTGGGCCTCTACATTGTGATGGCCTTGCTGCCGGCGCAACTGCACGAGCCGCGACTGTGGGAACTTATCCTGGCCAATTCGCTGAAGCTGATGGCGCATGCCCTGCTGATGTTGTACCTGTTCACACGCAGAGTTGGCAGCCTTGAGCCATATCGTGTGGGACGTACTACGGTGGTCTCGTTGGTGGCCTCCATCGCTATGGTTCTACCGATGTCTTGGCTGTTGGAGTGGCTGCAGCCTCTTGTACCCATCGGGTCACTCGGGTATCTGATCCGAATTGTTGCAGCAACCGGTTGTGGTGGACTGATCTATCTACTGATGCTGCGTTTCTTTGGTGTTGAGGAGATTGCGCTGATCCGGCGTGCGCTGCATCGTCAGTCTCCCCGAGAATCCATTCCTTGAGTTGCGTCCCATAGCAGTGAGTGCAAAACGTGTGAGACAGATGAACCATTGGGCGAACCCAAGCTTGGCCCCGGCCGGTAGACGCGAACGGCCCCGGTACCGGGTGACCACGATAGCCATCCGCAGTCTTGTGGCTGCGGCTTTGCTGCTGAGTGGCTGTGTGTCGCTCCTGCCGTCGTCGGCACCGAACAGGCAGATTGTGGTTCTGTGGCACACGTTTGCGGGTGCTGAAGCCCAGGCATTCGAAGCCCTGACCGATCGTTTCAATGCGGAAAACCCATGGCAGATCTTGCTGATCACGGAGTATCAAGAGCATCTGTCGCGCAAGCTGCGCGAAGCGTCTGACGGCCGGCCCGATCTTGTGACGGTGTGGCCTGAGGACCTGCACACGTACGTGGCCCTGGACATGGTGGGCGCCGTACCAACAGCGTCCCCAGAGATGCGGGCAGCGTGGGAGGACCTTCTGCCAATGGCTCGGTCGCTCTACGCATCGGAAGGTGTGCCTCAGGCACTTCCCTTGGGACTGGCGACGTATCTGGCCTACTACAACGTGGAGTGGCTGGGCGATCTGGGCTACGATGCCTCCACAGCAAGCTGGGAGGAATTCCGGCGGACTGTGTGTGCGGCGACGGATCCCCTGCGTGGCCGGATAGGTGTCGGTGTGCCGGCACGCGCCAGTATTCTGTTGGCGTTCCTCGCTGCCAGTGGCTCGGCCGTCGTGGGCGAGGATGGCTACTATCAGTTCTCCGACGAAGAGGGACGCGCCGCGGCAGCGCTGCTACAGGCTGTGATGGCCGGCGACTGCGGTGTTGTCTATCAGGATTGGGACAAGGGGCCCGCGCAATTGAGCAAGAGCTCGATGGCGGTGATTGTCGAGTCCAGTGAACGGATAGCCGATGTGGAACGTGCAATTCTGGCCGGACGCAACTTCCCACTGGGGATCAGCCCATTACCGGGGTTGGAGGGGCCAGGAAAGACCTTGTGGTATGGCCCCGGCCTGATGGTGTTGACGCCGGAGGGCTCGCGGCAGAATGATGCGCTGCGTGTGCTCTCGTGGTTCTACTCGCCGGAGGCACAAAGCTACTGGGGCGAGACGACCGATTATGTGCCAGTGCGGCGATCGGTGATTGCGAGTGCTTTGGTGGAAGCCGAGCTGGCGCCAGCAATGGCAACGGAGACAAGCTTGCTGCAGGTGACATTGGCGGCTGCCGACTCCGAGTCCTGGATCGTGTGGCCACCGGCGACAGATCGCATGGCGTGCCGGGCTTCACTCCTGCGGGCGCTGTTGGCCTTCCAGTTGGAGGAGGCGAACACAGATGCGTACATCGATACGGCAGTGACCGCGTGCAATACCGGCGTGGAGTTCCGGCCGCAGCCGACGCCGATCCCTACTGAGGAAGAGACGCCCTGATGCGCGGCGATAGCGGGCAACGACGGATCAGCAGGATTCAGGCGCCCCCCCGGCGACTGAGCGTGCTCCTCTGGATTCTGCTGTTCGCGATCTTCGCCGGACGGTCACCGACGGTGTGCGCACACGAGAATCCTGTTGGGCATCTGCAAGACCTACTCAACCAGGTTCGGCTGAATGAGGGCCTTGCGCCGCTGGGACACTCCACGCTGTTGACGCAGGCCGCGCAACGCCATGCCGACGATTTGGTCACGCTGGGACGCCTCACGCACGAGGGAAGCGACGGCTCGACGTACCAGCAGCGTATTCGAGAAGCGCGTTACCAAGCTTGGGACGACGGCTTGACTACCAACGAGGTCATCTGGACGGGGCTAGGATCGGCGGAAGATGCCCTGATCTGGTTTCACACCAACCCGGACTGGGCAATTCTCACGGATCCCGAGTATCGCGAGGTCGGAATCGGGTACGCAGACGATAGCGGCGTACGCTACTTCGTGGTCGTCTTGGGGGCGCGGCCCGGCGTTCTTCCGATCTTCATCAACGATGGGGCTGGCACCACGGAGTCGCCCGCGGTCGCCCTGAGGCTGACAAATGAAGAGGCGGTGCCATTCGGCGACGCAGCTTGGATCGGTAAGGCGATCGAGATTCGCATCAGCAACACGCCGGACTTCGATGGCCAGTCGCAGCAACCCTGGGAACCGCTCGTTCCCTGGGCGTTGTCCTCAGAGGAACCTGGCGACTACGCCGTCTACGTGGAGTTCCGTGATGGGGCCGACCGCACCGCGATCGCTGAAGCCATTATCCGCCTGGTTGCCCCCGGTGAGTCACCGCCCACGCCTACACCGTTCCTGGATCTTCCGTCAGCGCCCGCGGGACAGACGCCGGACGCCGCTGAGCCTACAGTTGGCCCTACCCCGACACTGCCAACCGCGCCGGCGTCGCCGCAGGTCGGGGAGACGCCCACGCCGACCGCGCCGGGGACGTCTGCTGGCACACTCACACCGTATCCTGCCTGGACGCCGCTGCCGACTGAGCCCCCTCTCTCCGCCGAAGAACAGGCCACGGATTGGCCCGTGCTGTTGGTCGTCGTTTTGCAGGGCGCAGCATTGCTGTTGGGCGCAGCCGCTTTCCTGAAACGACACCAAGGCGGTCGTCTGTAGTCCATCTGCGTCCGCCGCAGGGTCAGATCCTCCTCTCCGGTTGGCCCGACTTCTTAACTCATCTGCAACACAGAGTAACGCACACGGGGTGCAATTGCTGTTAGTATAATCATAGAAGATCCAAGCCCTTCCGGGGATCCTCGAAAGGAGTCTATTCTATGAAGCGATGGCGCCTCTTGTTCCTAAGTCTCTTGTGCTTGGGCATCGCTGTTCTGATGGCGCAGCCGGTTGCCGCTGCGCCCTCTCAGTCAACCGTCGTCATCGTGCAGCCCGGGGATTCGCTCACGCGGCTCGCCTCAAGGTATGGCATTACGGTCAGCCAACTCGCTGCCGCCAACGGCCTGAGTTGGAACTCCTGGATCTATTCCGGACAACGTCTGACGATACCGACAAGTGCACCGCTGAACCCTGCACCTCTCCCCAGTGGCAGTACGTACGTTGTCCGGGCCGGGGATACGCTGATGCGTATCGCTGCGCGCCACGGGGTCAGTGTGAGCCAGTTGGCAACCCTCAACGGCCTCTACTGGAATTCCTGGGTCTACGTGGGGCAGCGGCTGGATATCCCCGGCGGACAATCTTCGCCGGCGCCGAGCCCGGCTCCAAGTACGCCCTCCGGTAGCGACAGTGTCTATGTGGTGCGGGCCGGGAATACGCTGTTCAGCATCGCGAAGTGGCACGGCACGACCGTGCGTGCCATTCAGGCTGCCAATGGGCTTTCCTCCGCGAGGATCTATATCGGCCAGCGGCTGAAGATCCCGGGTGCAACCAGCACCCCAACCCAGCCGCCAGCACCCGTGCCGGCACCGAGTCCCGGCCCAGGCGGGGCAAAGTGGATCGATGTCAATCTGTCCCAGCAACGGATTACGGCCTATGTGGGCCAGACCCCGGTGTACTCAGCGATCGTATCAACCGGGTTGCCGGGCACACCCACCGTCGTGGGGACCTTCTCCGTCTACGTGAAGTATGTCGCCGCGCCGATGAGTGGCCCTGGCTACTACCTGCCCAATGTGCCGCACACGATGTACTTCTACCGCGGATATGCGATTCATGGCGCCTATTGGCACAATAACTTCGGCACGCCGATGAGCCACGGGTGCGTGAACCTCTCGCTGCCCGATGCCAGGTGGTTCTACTACTGGGCCCCTGTCGGCACCAAGGTGGTCAGTCACTACTAGACCCAGGGACGTAGGTGCATCCGAGCAACCGGCGGGGGAAGCATACCCCCGCCGGTTGCTCGTTGTTTCGGACCCAATAGATCAAGTTGGTTTATCCCGCGGTTTCCGGTAGACTGTACAAGTTGTGAGGCGTAACGCTGCCTCGTATCAACTATCTTGTGCGGGAACCGTGACTAGACACCTCAAGAGCCGGCCGTGGATCATAGCGCTGAGCGTGATTGGGCTCCTGATGACCTCGTGCTCTTCGCCTCCAGGGCGAGCGGTACGGATGCCATCCAACTCCGAGGCTACAGCCACGCCATGGGTCGGAATGCGCCCCACACCCACGATCTTGGTCATGCCGACGGTTCTCCCGCCGGAGTCTGCACCGCGCCAGCGGCTGCTTGACTCGCTTTGGCCGGGCACCGGTCCCGTTGTGCCCCGGGTGACGCTGGATATCGTCCTCAACTACCTGGACCAGCGACTGCAGGTCACCCAAGACATTGTGTTTGCCAACGATACCGCGGCGGCGTGGGATGAGGTGGTCCTTGCCGTCCCGCCCGCCCACCAGGCCGGCGTCTTTGTGCTGGATGGGGTTGACGTGACGACGGTGTGGCACCGCGAGGTCGTGGCCTATACGATGGACGGCATCATGCTCCACGTTCCTATGCCGGAGTCGGTACAGCCAGGTGAACCTGTGGTGATCTCGCTGATCTACGCGATGAAGATCCCCGAAGTGGACCCGACCACGTGGCTGCCCGAGGGAAACCTTGGGGCGGGCGAGCGGGTGATCCAGGCCGGGGATTGGCATCCCACGCTGGTACCGTATCACGCCGGCGAGGGCTGGCAAACGTGGACCTACCACCCTGTGGGAGACCCGGTGATCTACCCGATTGCCGATTACGATGTCCGAATCTTCGCCGATCCGGACGTCATTATTGCCGCGCCCGGTCTTGAGGCTGAGGATGGGCACATTCGCCGGTACCGGATCACCAATGCGCGGAGTTTTGCCTTTCTTGCCAGTCCGGATTACCTCGTCATCGAAGGCTCTGTGGCCGGCATTCCGCTCCGCACATACTATCTGCCCGGATGTGATCGCGCCGCGCAGGCGACGCTGGACACAGCCGTGCAGGCGATCACGCTCTATGATGATCTATACGGTCCCTATCCAACACAGGGGTTGGTCATTGCGCAGAATGCCTATGTCGGATCAATGGAGTACTCCGGGTTGGTGAGCCTTGGTGACCGAGCCTATGCGGCCTATGTGGACAACCCCGGGGCACTCCTGGTTTCCCTGACCGCGCACGAGATCGCGCATCAGTGGTGGTACGGGGCTGTGGGCAACGATCAAGTGCACGAGCCTTGGCTAGATGAGGCCTTTGCCAAGTATAGCGAGCAACTCTTCTATGAACGCTATGCACCGGAGCTGGTGGACTGGTGGTGGGAGAGCCACGTCTATCGCTATGATCCTGAGGGGCCCGTGGACCGTACGATCTACGATTTCGACTCCACGCTAGAGTACTTCGACCAGCTCTACGGGCAGGCGGCGCGCTTCTTGGGTGACCTGCGGGGACAGATGGGAGATGAAGCCTTCTTCGATTTCGTGAGAGCTTATCGCCAGCGGGGGGAGGGTAGGCTGATGACCGGCGAGGACTTCTTCGACGTGCTCCAGGTTTCCACGGATAAGAATCTGCAGCCGCTGATCGACCGGTACTTCGAAGTGGTGCCCGAGAGATGAACACAGGGTTGCCAACCGGGCAAGATCCGTATAATTGGGGTTGCGTGTCAAGCAAATGCGAACTCCGGGAGCCTCTTCCACCACGGGAAGGGGCGTTGTGTTGTTGGGCAATCCGGGCGGTGGTGAAGACTCTGACGTTGGCCTGGGGTGATACAGACAATGCTAGAGATTGACGCGAGCTACGGTGAAGGTGGGGGGCAGATCCTGCGGTCTGCCCTAACTCTGTCCGCGATAACCGGCAAGGCAGTGCGCCTGTTCAGGATACGCGCCAACCGTTCCAAGCCGGGTTTGCGACCGCAGCACCTGTTGGCGGTACGCGCAGCGGCCCAGGTTTGCTGCGCTTCTGTTGTGGGGGATGTGCTGGAGAGCAGCGACGTTACGTTCGAGCCGCAATCTGGCCCCGCATCAGGCAACTTCCATTTCGACGTGTCAGATGCCGTGGCGGGTAGGTCTGCGGGCTCGGTCACGCTGGTTTCGCAGACGCTGCTCCTGCCCTTGGCCTTGGCCAGTGGACAGTCTGCGGTGACCCTGATGGGGGGGACGACGGTGCCGATGAGCCCCCCTGCACTGTATCTTGAAAAGGTCTATCTGCCGGCGCTCTTCGATATGGGCGTGCGCGCCACCGTGGATCACCGGGTATGGGGATTCAACCCGGCGGGCGGTGGGGAGTTGGCCTTGGCGGTACGTGGCGGCGCGCGATTACGCGGCATTAGTCTGGTGGATCCCGGGCCTTTGCTCCGGGTTGAGGGCGTGGCATTTGCCGCTAGGTTACCGTCTCACATACCACAGCGTATGACAAACCGGGCCCGCTCGGTGTTGCAGGACATGGGCATTGAGGCCCGCATCGTGCCGCGGCATGTACCTTCACCGGGGTTGGGCACCGGGCTGTTCCTATGCGCGCGCTATGAGCATACGCAGGCCGGATTCCTCTCTCTGGGGCGTATCCGGCTCCCTTCGGAGGAGGTCGCGGAGATTGCTTGTCGAGCTTTTGGTGCACATCACCGTACGGGAGCCGCGACAGACCCGCATCTCGGTGACCAGCTGGTGTTGCCGGTAGCGCTGGCTGAGGGCCCGTCCCATGTAACGGTCTCGCGGGTGACGCGACATCTGTTGACCAGTGTATGGGTGGCGCGGCAATATGGGTTTGATGGTGTGACGGTGGAGGGGCAGGAAGGCGAGCCCGGCGTCTTGAGATCTGTGGCGCGCTAATCTGCACTGACGCTTACGCTCTACGTAGGCTGACCTAGCCATAGGGAGTTCTCATGCTTGAGTTGGTATTCCTTGGTACCGCCGCATCTGCACCCTCGATTCAACGAGGGCTGCCGTCACAGGTCGTGCTCCATCAAGATGAGCGGTTCGTGATTGATTGCGGCGAGGGAACACAGCGCCAGATCCTGCGCAGCGGGCTGGGGTTTCGCCGGCTGAACCGGGTACTCCTGACCCATGGGCATCTGGACCATATCCTGGGACTGGGCGGGCTGATCTCGACCTTCTCTCGATGGGAAGCCGTCGAGAATATGGAGATCTACGGTGGGCGGCGGGCCCTTGATCGGGTCAACGATCTGATCTTCGGAGTTGTCCTGCGGGGGGCACGTCCTCCGGTAGACATAGATCTCATCGATGTGCAGCCGGGCATCCTTCTGGACAACAGCGAGTTTGAGATCCAAGCCTTCCCTGTGCGGCATAGAGGGCCGGGATGTCTGGGCTATCGATTCTCTGAGAAGCCCCGGCGCCCCTTTCTGGCAGATCGGGCTGAGGCCTTGGGCGTTCCTGCGGGGCCCGTTCGTCGTGACCTTGTTGACGGTCAATCCGTGACCTTGGCCGACGGGCGGGTGATTAGTCCTGAGGACGTCATGGGGCCAGCACGCCCCGGGCTCTCGATTGCCGTGACGGGGGATACCGGACAGGTAGAGAACCTTGTTGAGGCTGTCCGTGGTGTGGATCTGTTAGTTTGTGAGGCCACCTATCTGGCACGTGATGTAGATATGGCGCGCCGTTTCGGCCATATCACGGCCTCGCAGGCAGCCTGGCTGGCACGTGAGGCCGGCGCTCGAATGCTGGTCCTGAACCATCTCTCCCAACGGTATCGGGTTCACGAGATCTTGGATGAGGTGAAAAAGACCTTTGAGCCGGCTATTGTAGCCCGAGACTTCGATCGCTTCACTGTGAAGCGTGACAAGATCACGTTGTCCAACCATCAGCTGAGTAAGGATGCCAATCTGTTGTCAGAAGGACTGCACGAAGCCGCGGACATGTAGTCAGAAGGCTGTGAAGTGGACATCCCTTTAGCGTCTGCTACAATGAAAAGCGATCCCCTGCATCTTGCTCGTAGCCAGGGGGATGATCTCAGGTTGGCACATTGTGATGGAGGAGGAGTTATGATGAAACGACGTGTGCTTGGTTTGGTGGCGTTGGTCCTCGTGGCGTCGATGGCATTGACGGCTTGCGGTGCTGGCTCCAGCAGGTCCGAGGGTCCCTTCAAGGTAGCCTTTGTGTATATCGGGCCACCAGGAGACCTGGGGTGGACTTATGAGCACGATCGCGGTCGTAAAGCGGTTGAGGCCGAATTCGGTGACAGTATTGAGACGACCTACATCGAGAATGTTGAGGAGGGCCCTGATGCTGCGCGGGTCATTCGCCAGTATGCTCAAGAGGGCTACGACATGGTCTTCGCCACCTCATTTGGCTACATGGATTACATGTACGAGGTTGCGGAGGAGTTCCCCGACGTCATCTTTGAGCATTGCTCGGGCTTCAAGACCCTGGACAACATGGGAACGTACTTCGGTCGCATCTACCAGCCGCGCTATCTGTCCGGTCTCGTGGCGGGCAGCATGACTGAAGTCGACAGCATCGGCTACGTCGCGGCGTTCCCCATCCCTGAGGTGGTTCGTGGTATCAATGCCTTCACGCTGGGCGTTCGCGAAGTCAACCCCGATGCCGAGGTGCGCGTGGTCTGGACGAACACCTGGTATGATCCCGTCAAGGAGCGCGAGGCCGCCATTGCGTTGCTGGATGAGGGTGTTGACATCGTCACACAGCACCAGGATACCACTGAGCCGCAGAAGGCTGCTCAGGAGCGCGGTGTGCTCAGCGTTGGCTATGACTCCGATATGCGCACCTTCGTAGGCGACACCGTTTTGACCAGCCCGATCTGGAACTGGGGTGCCTACTACGTTGATACCGTCAAGGCAGCGCTGGACAGCAACTGGGAGACGCACCAGTACTGGGGCGGCCTGGAGGATGGCGTTGTGGAGTTGGCTGACTACAGCCCGAAGGTTCCGCAGGATGTGCGCGACCTCGTTGAGGCGGCTCAGAAAGAGATCATCGATGGTGATGACGTCTTCTGTGGCCCGATCATGGCCCAGGACGGGAGCACGCTGGTTGCCGCCGGTGAGTGCATGGGCGATGGCGATATGCTGGGTATAGGCGTCTTCGTCGAAGGCGTGGTGGGTACGATTCCGGAGCAGTAGACGTGTCACATTGGAGGAGCGGAACGTATGTTCCGCTCCTCTTTTTTGGTTTCGGATGCATCCGTAACCCAGGAAGCGGAGGTCTCCACTTCTTGGATTTCAAGGTATGAGAGAAGATGGCGGAACCATGGTGAATCGCGACCCAGGGACTGGATCTGACATCCCGGTGCTTCGCATGCGGGGCATCACAAAGCGCTTCCCGGGCGTCCTGGCCAATGATCGCGTCGACCTCGACCTCCATGCGGGCGAGGTCCTGGCGCTCTTGGGCGAGAACGGTGCCGGCAAGAGCACTTTGATGAACGTCCTGGCCGGTCTCTACCGTCCGGATGTCGGCGAGATCTGGGTTCAGGGGCGCCCCGTTGAGATTCACTCTCCCCGCGACGCATCCAGTTTGGGTATCGGCATGGTGCATCAGAACTTCAAGCTGGTGTCCACGATGACGGTTGCCCAGAACGTGATTCTGGGTCTCCAGGATCTCCCCTTTGTGCCGAACATGGCTGAGGTAGCAGCCCGGATCAGTGAGCTCTCCGATCGCTACAACATGGAAGTCGACCCGCAGGCCTACATCTGGCAGCTCAGCGTGGGTGAACAACAGCGCGTCGAGATTCTCAAGCTCATCTATCGCGGTGCCAGTATTCTGATCCTGGATGAGCCAACGGCGGTTCTGACGCCGCAGGAGGCGGAAGAGCTTGGCCGGGTGTTGCGGGTGATGCAGTCTGAGAGGAAGTCCATGATTTTCATCACGCACAAGATGAGTGAGGTGATGGCCTTCTCGAGCCGGGTCTGTGTATTGCGGCATGGACAGCTGGTCGCCGCTAAACGTACTGTTGAGACGAATCCTCGGGAACTGGCGCGCCTGATGGTGGGTCGCGACGTGCTCTTCCGGCTTGATAAGAAGCCGATGACACCGGGGAATATTGTCCTGGAACTTCGTGATGTGCACGCCATGAACGACAAGGGCCTTCCAGCTCTTCGCGGTCTCTCTCTGACCGTCCGGCAGGGAGAGATCCTGGGCATCGCCGGCGTTGCTGGCAACGGGCAGCGCGAACTCGCCGAAGTGATCACAGGGCTGCGTGAGATAGAAGAGGGCAGTGTTGTCATCAATGATCGTGAGCTCACCAACTGCTCTCCGCTTGAGGTGATTGATTCCGGCGTCAGCCATATCCCGGCTGACCGGATGGGCGTGGGCATCGTGGGAGATATGCCGGTGGCCGACAACATCGCGATGAAGGGCTACCGCAAGCCCCCAATGGTCAAGCGTGGGCTGCTCAACCGGCAGCGGATCCTGGATTTTGCCCGTGCCATGATCGATGTCTTCCAGATTGCCACGCCCACCCCTCAGACGTTTGTCAAGTTCCTTTCCGGTGGCAACATCCAGAAAACCATTCTGGCACGGGAGATCGACGCCTGCGTGAGCCTGCTGATCGCGGTCTACCCCTCGCGCGGATTGGATGTCGGTGCGACGGAGGCTGTGCGTCAGCGGCTGATCGAGCAGCGAGATGCCGACCGAGCTGTGCTGTTGATCTCCGAGGATCTCGAGGAGTTGATCTCCGTTGCCGACCGCATTGCCGTGCTATACGAAGGCCGGTCGATGGGGCTTTTCCCCGCTGCCGAAGCGGAAGTGGAGACATTGGGCTTGATGATGGCCGGCGCTCAGGATGAGGCACCGGCCACCGTCGGGCGAGGGACCCCCGGCACGGTTGATCCCACCGCCGTGGTGCAGCCAAGTTGACCGCGTGGAGCGCCCGAAGATGAACTTGATTCTGAGAAAGCGCGAATCCGTCTCAAAGCGAGCGGCGATTCTGGTGCCGCTGATCTCGTTTGCCGCTTCATTGCTCTTCGGCGCGCTTCTGCTGGCTCTGTCGGGGGCGAACCCCTTCGTTACCTATGCTGCGATGCTGCAAGGCGCGTTAGGCTCGGTGTATGGCTTGAGTGAGGTGCTGGTCAAGACGATTCCCTTGATTCTGACCGGTCTGGCGGTATCCCTGGCATTCCGTATGCGCTTCTGGAATATCGGGGCCGAAGGTCAACTGACGATGGGGGCTGTAGCGGCTGCTGGGATGGCGCTCTTCTGGTCGCAGGGCCTTCCGGATTGGACCATCCTGCCGCTCTCGATCCTGGCGGGTTGTGTGGCGGGGGCGCTATGGGCCGGGATTCCGGCTGTGCTGAAGGCTACCCTCAACGTGGACGAAACGTTGACCACGTTGATGATGAACTACGTGGCGATTCTCTACTCGGAGCATCTCTATTACATTGCGTGGCGGGCAGAGGGCTATAACTCCGGAACTGAGCAAATCAGTGAGGTTGCGTGGCTGACTCGCTTTGCCGGACGTGCGCACAGCGGTCTGTTCTTCGGCCTGTTCCTCGCTGTCGTGCTGTGGGCCGTTTTCCGCTACACGCGCTGGGGCTTCGAACTCAAGATCATCGGCTCGAATCCTACGGCTGCCCGCTATCTGGGGATCAGCATCGCCCGCAATATCGTCGTCACGCTCTTGATTTCCGGCGCTATCAGCGGATTGGCCGGTGCTGTGGAGGTCTTGGGACTCTCCCATCGCTTGCAGCAGGGCATCTCCGTGGGGTATGGCTACACCGCGATTATCATTGCGTGGATGGCACAACTTAACCCCCTGGGCGTCGTCTTTGTTGCCTTCTTGATGGCAGCTCTGCTGGTCGGCGGTGACCAAATCCAGATGAAGATGCGGCTCCCCGCATCGGTGGGGGTCGTGCTCCAGGGGATGCTGTTGATTCCGATGCTGGCCGGTAGTTTGTTCCGGGAGTTCGCCCTGGAACTGCGCCGGCCCGGAGAAGAAGTGGCTCAAGCCAAGTCCGTGGAGGCGGCGTGATGGGTATTCTCGCGCTACTCACGTCGATTGTCACCATCACGCTTCGGGCCGGGACATCGCTGATCTACAGCACGATTGGCGAGACGTATACCGAGCGTTCAGGGGTTCTGAATCTCGGCGTCGAAGGGATGATGCTGTCCGGTGCCGTCGCTGCGTTTGCCACGGCCTATTACAGCGATAGTGCATGGTTGGGACTCTTGGCGGCGGCGGTAATGGGGGCACTGTTGGCTTCCATCCATGCTTTCCTGACGGTTACAATGCGCGCCCGACAGGTCGTCAGTGGGTTGAGCATCACGCTCTTTGGGACAGGGTTGGCAAGTTTCCTGGGGGAGCGTCTGGGTCCAGAGTCCAACAACTACAATCTGGTGGGGATGGTGGGCCCGAAGTTCTCGCCCATAGAGATTCCACTGCTGAGCGGCATTCCCATCCTGGGCGCGTTCTTCAAGCAGGATGTCCTGACCTACATTCTCTTCATTCTCGTTCCGGCGGCGTGGTTCTATCTCTACAAGACCCGTAATGGTCTGAACCTGCGTGCGGTGGGTGAGAATCCGCAGACGGCTGACGCGATGGGCGTTGACGTGATCCGCACGCGCTACATCTACACGATCCTGGGCGGTGCTCTGGTGGGGCTGGGGGGCGCACATCTCTCGCTTGCCTATGCACCGGGCTGGACTGAGAACATCACGGGTGGACGTGGCTGGATTGTGATTGCGCTGGTCATCTTCGCGATGTGGAATCCGGCACGCGCCGTGCTGGGCGCCATGTTGTTCGGTGGCATCAACGCTGTCCAATTCCGCCTCCAGGCAGGTGGCACCACCATTCCCTCCGCTTACCTGAATATGCTGCCGTATGTGATGACCATCCTGGTACTCGTCGCGATGACATGGTGGGAGAAGCTCAGTCACCTCGTTGGCGCCCCAGCGGCATTGGGGCAGTCGTATATGCGTGAGGAGAAGTAGGCGAGAAGGCGAGAAGGCGAGAAAGCGAAAGAGCGAGCAGGCGAGTAGCTGGATCTGTCTGCCGATCTGTCTATTGTGATTTGTTG
>CBFCZM010000023.1:0-14517 GCA_965602565.1 uncultured Anaerolineae bacterium | reverse complement strand
CCCCCCCACCCCCGAGCACCAGCCCGACAGATCGGCCGGTCAGGAAGCGCACGAGACGCTCGAAGTGGTCGCGCGTGTACATGTGCACATGATGGAGTCGAGCTGCAGGCCGATGGTCTAGCCATCGTTGGCTCCCGGGCACCAATCTTCGTGGCTCTTCGTGCAGAAGGGCGAGCTCCACCATTGTGGTCAACGTCTCAGAGAGTGTGCCGAAGAGCACGGATTCGGGCGCGCTCAACTGGGGAGACGAGCCCGCGATCCCGATCAGCATGATCCGGTCCGATTGCCGGATGCAGCGGCGCGTCCAAGCGGAGTTCTCGCGATCGGCCTCGTACAAGACGAAGCGGTGGACCGCCTCCTGCTCGGTTAGCCACGCCGCTATGCTGCTATCCGTCTCATCCCAGATATCGATGTCGTCCTGGGCGGTGCCCTCGCCCAGGTGCTCGTCAAACCCCTGGCTATTGAGGTGCAAGACCGATCCGGCGTCGTTCAGAGCGTCGGCCAGCAGCGCTGAGAACTGCTGAAGGGGGGCATCGGTTCCCGCCGGCAGCACGCCGATCGTTCTGACAGCCGCCGGCACCGGCCAATCGGGCGTGGCCGTGCGAAGGCGCTGGACGACAGTGCGCGTGACCCTCATCAGCACCTCGGGGTATCTGTGGATGAGCCTATCGAAACCGCTCTTCGACAGCTTCAGGAGTTCCGCATCTCGGGCTGCGCGTACCGTGGCCGATCTCGGCTCCCCCGAGATCAGCGCCATCTCACCCAGACTCTCACCTGGCCCAACCTCCCTGACGACGCGTTCTGGCTCACCTGGTGTCTGGAGGGCGATGCGGAGCCGCCCGCTGATAACAACGTAGATGCAGTCGGCCTGCTCGCCGGCTTTCATCAGGACATCCCCGCGTGTGCAGTGCACCCGCTCGAATTCCGAGACGAGATCCCTGAGCGCAGCGTCGTCCAGCCCGCTGAAAAGCTCGAGCGAGGCCAGCACGTCCAGGATCTCGCTACCAGCAGACGCGGATTGCTGCCCTGTCATAGCAATGCCCTCCCCCACTGAATGCCTTAACCAGAGTGATGACTCCCAAAGTGATCGGGATGAACGGACCCACACCTGGGGTCTTCCCGATAGGGTGACTGATCCCGAAACTGAGAACCGCACCGAAGATCGTGGCGATCGCAGATTTGGCGAAGGCGGCTAGAGGTAGCCCAGCCAATCCTGCCTGCGCCCCGAGGACAACCAGACCGTGCCAACTGCGGCAGGCAACCTGTCCAGTGCCTTGATGCGATATGCTAGGATGCCCAGCACGAACATACTGATGTATTGCGGCAGGTGTAGCATCTCTGCCGGGACCAGGTACAAGAACGGGACCCACTGGTTGATCGTATAGCGGAAACGGACAGCCCAGGTGATCAGAGCGAGAATCAGGACAAGAGCCAGGAGTACGGCAGGCCAGAACGGCTTCCCATCAGATCTTGCTCGAAAGTTGAATCGTTCCGTGACCAGACGCCACAGTGCATACCCAACGCTGTAGACCAGCAGGTGAAGCAGGAACCACAGGTGGATGTACACATTCTGCCAGCCACTCTCATAGAGATGGCTCATGAACTCGGTCAGCGAGAGTCGTTCTGGCATCCCGAAATACTCGAGCGGCCCGAAAATGAACAGGGCGAATGTGAAGGCCGGGAGACCCAAGCGGATGAGGCGAGTCTTCAGAAAAGCCCCAGCCCCTTTGCGGTCAAACGCGCCCGCCAGCTCTCAACTCTCGATTGAGTTATCAGGCTTCTCTCACTCACCGATCTGGATCACGTCACCAGAGGAGTTCGCTGTCGCATCCACCGTGGGATTGCCTCGATAGTGCAGATCGCCGGTACTGCTCAGATTGGCCTTCAGACGGTCGCGCACCCAGACGGTGGCCGAACCGGTGCTGTTGAGACGCACATCTGCCTCGTCACTCGCCAGATTCTGGGCCGTGTACTTGCCGGAACTGCCGATAGTGACGGTCTGCGTCTTGACCTCACCGCCTGCAATGTCCAGATACCCGGTACTGCCGATGTTGACCTTGAGCGTGTTGGCGTTCAGCGCGCCTATCGTCACATCGCCCGTGCTGGAGATTTTCACAGTGAGCGTGTCAGCCTCCAGATCCCCCATCTCCAGGTTGCCGGTACTACCAATCGTGATGGAGAAGCTCTCGGCTTGCAGGTCTGGTGCCTCGATACTACCGACCGAGGAGATCACGATCGTGTCCAGGCTCGTCACCGTCAAGTAGTAGTTGACTGGTCTAGACGCATCCAACCTGACCCTATCATGGGTCCCGATCCGTAATGTCCCGCCGAGGACCCCGGTCTCGAGGTGCCCCATCAGGTTGTCCTCGGCCTCGATGCGGAGCGACTCCGTATCACCCACCTCGATGGTCAGGTGCCCGATGGTAGCCAGCTCCACGCCGGAAACACCGCTGATCTCGCGGCTTTCCTCGATGATGTTGCCCGAGCCCCGGACCGTTCGGGCACCCCCAACGGTGACCCCTCCCACCCGGCAAGCCAGGGCGCTGAGTGCCACTAGCGATACCATCAGTGCAGATCGTCTATGCTGTTTCACCATTTTCCTCCTGAGATAGCAGCCCCTCAATGGTCGCGATGAACTTGGCAGGTGAATATCCCTTGATCAGCACGACGTCGGCGCCTGCCGATTCGGTTTCCTGCTGTTGTTGGACATCGTCAGCCAGGGCAATGCACCGTGTTGAGGGCCACCTGGCCTTGATCTCTTCCAGCGTGGCGTACGTCTCCTCCGCAGGCAGATTCATCTCTAGCACGACCAGGGCAGGGCGATGTTGGGCAATCGAGCCCAGTGCTGATGTGGCATCTCCTGCCATGAGAACAGCACTCACCTGGCGCATCGTGGTCATCAGGGCCACCAGGCTGTCCTGCAGGGAACCTGGCCTGGTCGCGATCAAAGCCAGCGCGGGTTTCATTGGTACGGTCTTTCTCCTATATCAGCTATGCTTCTTGATCCCATACTAGCATCCTCATGCCCGGAGCGCATCGGTCAAAGGCTGGATTCCGGTATACGACAAAAGACGTAGGCCCCACTAATCCAGGCGTGTGAGTCCCTCCCGTAGGGCGTAGAGTGCGACCTGGGTGCGATTCGCCAGGTGTAGCTTGCCGAGGATGTTGCTGACGTGCGTCCGCACCGTCCGCTCGCTGATCACGAGCCGCTCGGCTATCTCCAGATTGGGCAGCCCCTGTGCGACCAGTTTCAGTATCTCGAGTTCGCGCTCTGTGAGCGGGTCCTTAGTCAACGGCAGGTTCGATGTTCGCCGCAGTTCGCTCATCAGCTTATGGGCGATGACCGGGGGCATGGATGGTTCTCCCCGGTGCACCTCGCGGATGGCCGCCAGTATCTCTCGGGGCGAAGCGTCCTTGAGCAGGTACCCCAACGCCCCGGCTTTGATTGCTGCATAGACTCTCTCATCTTCGGCAAAGCTAGTGAGTACCAGGATGCGCGCCTCGGAATTGTGTGCCTTGATCTCCCGGATGGCCTCAACACCCCCCATGCGCGGCATCAGCAGGTCGAGCAGGATCACATCAGGCTGGAGGGTGCGCGCCATCTGGACAGCCTCCGCACCATCCGCTGCCTCGCCTACCAGCTCCATACCTGGCTCGGTCTCAACGAGCGCTCGTTGTCCCTCGCGCACGATAGCGTGATCGTCGGCGATGAGGATGCGGATAGACTCGATCCGGCGAATCGATTTGGCCATAGGTACACCTCCGTCTACTCGTGAGAACTCGTGAGAGCAAGCTCTATCTCTATCCTGACTGTAGTACCTTGGTCCGGTGTCGAATGGATGGTCAGGGTGCCTCCCACTCTCTCTGCCCGTTCTCGCATGCTGGGCAGTCCGATACCGCCCGCCCCGTCTCCGGCACCGGGCTCGAAACCCTTGCCGTCGTCGGTGACTTCCATCGCCACCCGACGGTTGGTCAGCGACCCCTCTTTCCGAAGGGTCACCGTCACCGAGGAAGGCTGGCTATGTTTCAGTGCATTGTTCAGTGCCTCCTGCGCGATCCGGTAGAAGGCTCCTTCCACGGCTGCCGGCAGATCGACACTTGCGTCTTCCGGCTCTCCTCCAACGACGACCAGACGAGCATCGACACCAGCCCGTCGCTCGACAGCGTCCAGACGCTGCTGCAAGGCACGCACGAGTCCCACTTCCTGCAGGGCCATCGGTCGCAGCTCGTAGACCAGGAGCCTCATCTCTTTCAGCGCCTGTTGGGAGATCTCGCCCAACCGAACCAGGTAATGCCTGGTACGCTCCAGATCACCTACGCCGGCCAACCGCTGACCTGCTTCGGCCAGCAAGGTCGAGCTGTGCAGCGACTGTGTAGCTGAATCGTGCAGCTCACGCGCCAGGCGTTGACGTTCCTCTACTACAGCCACCTGCTGAGCTTGCTCATAGAGTTGAGCGTTTTCCACGGCCACGCCGACCTGACCACCGATAGATGTAAGCAGCTCGATGTCCTGCTGAGAGAAGTTGCGGCGACCACGGGTGACCACGAACAGAGTACCCAAGACCTGCCCCCTCGAAACCAGAGGAGCGATCGCAAGGGAGTGGAAATCGCTTTCCTTGACTTCCGAGCGCGTCAATCGCGGATCCGTGGAGAGATCCTGCACGATCAAGGGCTCACCAGTCTGAGCCACTCGTCCCGATAAGCCCTCGCCAACCTCAAGGTTGTCGATCTCGGCCACAAACTGCGCGCTGAGTCCCTTGTGTGCGGCGATGGTCAGGGTCAGAGCGTCTTCTTGAAAGTGATAGATCCCGCCAGCTTCGATCTCCATAACCTCGAGTGTTTTATCCAGGGCAATGGTCAGGACTTGATGCAAGTCCAGAGAGCGGCTCACGACGCTGGCAACTGCATTGAGAGCTGCCAGCTCTCTAGTCCGGCTGACCACTTGCGTTTCCAACTCGCGGCTGCGCGCTTCGAGGTTCTTGACGCGCAGCTGGGAACCTCCGTAAGCGCCCCCCACCAAGGTCAGGAGCAGCATCCCCCGGAACCACCAGGTCGCCCAAAATGGGGCCACGATGGTGATCTTCACCCTGGCTCCAACTTCATTCCAGACTCCATCATAGTTGGAGCCTTTCACACGCAAATCGTAGGTTCCTCCCGGCAAGTTGGTGTATTGCCCATACCGTCTGTGTCCTACGTCATTCCAGGTTTCTTCAAATCCCTCAAGATAACAGGTATATTGGTTCTCTTCAGGGTGAGCACAGCTGAGCGCGGCGAACTCAAATTCGAAAGCGTTGTCCGGCCAATTGAGTGTGAACTCGGCCACGCAGTCGGCTGTGGAAGTACAACTGACCTCCACACCGCCCTGGGTCAAGGATGTGAGCACAACCGGCGGAATGGTGGGATTGTCTTTGACGTAATCAGGGAAGAAGGCATTGAACCCGTCAATGCCGCCGAAGAACATCTCCTCGCCATCGGTCGTGAGGCAGGCCCCGCCGTTGAACTCGTTGCCCTGAAGTCCATCCGTCACGTCATAGTTCCTGAACGTCTCTCTTCGAGGATCGAACCTGGACAAGCCTTTATTGGTGCTCACCCAGAGGTGTCCTTGCCCGTCTTCCACCACACAGTAGACCGATTCATTCGGCATTCCGTTTTCTTCTCGGTAGTGTGCGAAGGTCTCTGTCTCTGGATCAAACCTGTCGAGTCCACCAGAAGTAGCAAGCCAAAGTACACCTGCTTGGTCCTGGAGAATCGACGTAACAATGTCGCTACTCCGGCTGTGAGGGTCACCTGGGTCGTTCTCGTAACGGGTGAAGGTCTCCTTCTTCGGATCAAATCTGTTTAGCCCGCCACCCAATGTTCCAATCCAAAACCTTCCCTCTCGGTCTTCCTGGAATGCGAACACCCAATCATTGCTCAGGCTATGTGGATCGCCAGGGTCGTAACGGTAGGTATGGCTCGAGCCTTCATCCTCGTGGTCAAATCGATACAACCCACCCTTTGTGCCAATCCAAAACCCGCCATCCCGGCTATCGTGAATCGTCCGAACATTGTTGGTTGGGGATCCAGAAGGACCATCAGGATCGACCAGATAGTGGGTGAATGTTTCCGTTTCAGAACTGAATCTATCTAGTCCACTCGCTGTTCCAATCCAGAGAACATCCGAGCGGTCTCTGTAAACTGCCGAGACAAAGTCGTTACTCAGGCTGCCGGGATCATCGGGGTCGTGACGGTAATGACGCCATGATCCGGTCTCTCGATCAAATCGATCCAGGCCGCCAAACATGGTGCCAATCCAGAGGACACCTTCTCGGTCTTGATGGAACGCCCGGACCATATTATCGCCCAGGCTGTTTGGATTGCTGGGATCGTTTCTGTAGTGGGCGAAATTCCATCTGCCCGCATCCAGTTTGTTGACTCCTCCGCCTATCGCTCCCAACCAGAGCACGCCCTCTCGGTCCTGGAAAATCGACAGGACAATGTTGCTGCTCAGACTGTGCGGGTCGCCGGGGACGTGTTTGTAGTGGGCGAAAGTCTCCTTCTCTGGATCAGACCCTTCGGCTTCCCTCAGAGCCTGCCCTGAGCTTGCCGAAGGGACAAGCCTATCGAGCCCGCCACCATACGTTCCAATCCAGACGATACCATCCCGGTCTTGATGAATCGCCGTGATCTGGTCGCTACTCAAGCTTTCTGGGTTATCGGGATCGTGTTAATAGTGAATGAACCGTTCGTTCTCCTGATCAAATCTTTCGAGCCCTCCGCCACCAGTTCCAACCCAAAGGGCGCCTGACTGGTCCTCAGAAATCGCTGTGATTGTGTTGTGACTCAAGCCCTGGGAGTCATCGGGATCATTCCCATAATGCCACCAGCGTCCATTTTCGCGCTCGAACCTATTCAGTCCTCCATCCGCAGTCCCAACCCAGAGCATACTCGTATGATCTTCGTGGATTGAGGAGACCGCGTTGGAGCTCAGGCTATTAGGATATTCAGGGTCGTGCTGGTAATGGGCAAAGCGCTCATTCTTCTGGTCAAGGGTGTCGAGCCCTCCCCCGCCAGTACCAATCCAGAGGTCACCATCCCGATCCTGGTAAATCGCAGTGACTACATTGTCGCTCAGACTGGAGGGATCCTTGGGATCGTGTCGATAGTGGGTGAACTGATCTAGTTGTCTATCGTGACGGTCAAGGCCGCCATCACGGGTGCCAATCCAGAGCATCCCTGAATCATCTTCGACGGCCTGAATCCAACTGCCACCCAGGCTGTCAGGGTCCTCTGGATCGTGCTTGTAGACCGTAAAGGTGTAGCCATCGTATTTGTTCAGCCCATCCTCGGTGCCAAACCACATAAACCCCTGGCTGTCCTGGAGCATGCAGAACACGGTACTCTGAGATAGGCCCTGTTCCAGGGAGATACGTTCAAATCTCAGGTGTTGACCAGCCGATATTCTCGGTACGGAGAACGGCAATTCAATGACTTGCGCCGGGGATGCTATCGATGGGTGCTCAAGCGGGGTCTGGTCACTTGAGGGCGTCGCTGATCCACTACATGACGTCACCAAGAGTATGGTGCCAATCAAGAAGACGACACAGAACGCATGGACAGGGATTCTCTTGGCGGATCGCAGCATTCTTCACCTGATAGATTTCTGTGATCTGAACCGGCGCAAACTCAAGCGACTGATCAATACGTGCCTTTGGCCGAATACAGCACCAATCACGGTTATATCCTACGCGGTTTCTTGAGAACGTCAGCGTTGAGCCTTCTGTCACGCAAAAATGCTCCCGAAGTGGTACCGTTCCACAAGGCCTAGGTACTCCTGAGATGCCACACATCCGATGCGCTGATCCACAAGAGTCAGCGCCGGCTCATATCGCCGCAGATCCTCGTCGGTATCCACCGCGCCCCCCACAAAGCTTCCGCCCTGCCACACACGTCCCCATTCGTCGATGCCGGTACCCCAAGCGTTGCTGCCCGGTTGCATCTGTGAGGGCAGCATCACACAGTCCTGATCGACACCATCTGCAGCGGCAGCAGGATCGGCATATCCCAGCTCACTCAGGAGCGCTTCGATCCAGGTCTCGAAGCGGGGTACGAGATCTGGGATCTCGTCGTGCAGTGCAGCGCAGACACGGTGACGCGGGATCCTAGCAGACACCCCTCAGATGGCGCACCAGCAACACGCGGACGCACCAGGAACCGATCCGTGGACGAGCTAGAGCATCGGATGACAGACACTCCACACGATTCACTGGAGTTGCCCATCCCGTGATGAGACGCCGGAACGCCGATCACGGCGCAGGCCCTATACGGAGTCTGCACTTACCGGAACAGATCACGGATACGCCACAGGTAGAGAACCAGGATGACCGCTACTGCCACCGCCATCACTTGAGGAATCACGATCTCAACCGGATAGGGCGGGCCCGACTGGATCACCTCAACGAAGATCTCGACCGAGGCATAGACGTAGAAGCCGGCGACGAACTGCGAGACGGAGTATTCCCAATGCTTCATCCCCCACAGACCGATAGCGGCAAGGACGGATGCCGGCGCATTGACAAGAATGTCGGTCACCGGGAGCCGGTAGTCCACCCCGGATGGGAAGCTGAACAGGAAGCCCTCGCCCCACATGACCAACGAGCCGAAGAAAGCGAAGAGACCGAACAGGAACAGGACAATCGATAGAATTCGGACAGGCAGTGGGGTCATAGACGTTCCCTCCGGCGCAGTGAGATCTCCTGGATTGCCCGACGGGTGTCCTGCTCCATCGGGCGACGCCATTATAGAACCGGTATGCGGCCACATCAAGAACATACGCCGTTACTCTTTGCGCTTCCAATTTACCTCAACTTGACGTAGACTCTACCCAGTCGGACAGACCATCAGTGTGCGATGAAAGGACACACACCGTGACCCATTCTCCCGCAGTTCCTGAGAAATGGCGCTGGTTCCCCGAGAGCCGCTATGGGCTCTTCCTCCACTGGGGACCCTATGCCGCTTACGGGCGCGGCGAGCAGGTGCTCTTCCGCGAGCACCTTGATCCGTGCGAGTATGAAGCCGCCGCTTGCGCCTGGCGTCCCGATCATTACGATCCGGCGCTGTGGGCTGAGACCGCCAAGAAGGCCGGGTCCAAGTACGCGGTACTCACCACACGTCACCACGATGGCTATTGCCTGTGGGACACCGCAACCACCGACTACTCGAGCGCCAAACAGGCTCCGCAGCGGGATCTCGCGCGCGAGTTTGCGGACGCTTTCCGCGCGGCGGGACTCCGCATCGGTCTCTACTACTCCCTGCTGGACTGGCGGATTCCAGCCTGGTCTGAGGGCCCCGAGGTGGACGCTGAAGCGTGGACCTCGAGGCGCGACTACATCCATGCCCAGGTCGAGGAGCTACTCACTGACTACGGCGAGATCGACCTCATAGGGTTCGACGGCGTCTGGCCCCGCAATCGTGAGGACCTTGCCGGCGACCGCGCTCTATCTGCTCATCCGCTACTGGGACGGGCACCCCACCCTCCGGCTGGCCGACCTGGTGACGCCGGTGGAACGCGTCGAACTGCTCACAACCGGCCAACCCCTTGCTTTCGAACAACAGGAGGAATAGCTCTATATCCACGGCCTCCCGCGCACCCGGCCGACCTCGCTCTTCCCGGTCATCAAGATCACGTGTGCCGGATGTCCGTCAGCCAACCAATGGGGCAGAGAACGTCTGTGGAGCGGTGACCCAACGCGCGTCGCGGAGTGGGCCCGGCGACGCGCGGAGACGGTCTTTGCGACGAGATGATCAGTCGAGAGCACGATTCACTATTCACGACTCAGGACTATGGTGCGTGGGTGAATCGTGAATAGTGAATCGTGCTACCAAGAATCTAGCAGAATACCCACAAAGGAGTCTCCCATGACCCGCATTCCAATCGCATTGCAGCTGTATTCCGTCCGCGAGAACTGCCAGAAGGACTTCCCAGGCACGCTGAAGGCTGTAGCCAAGATGGGCTACGAAGGCGTTGATTTCGCCGGCTACTATGGCTACGACGCCAGGACTATCCGCACGATGCTGGACGATCTCGGCCTGAAGGCCGCAGGTTGCCACACGGGCCTGAATACGCTCACCGGTGATGAGCTAGCCAAGACCGTCGAGCTCAACCAGATCCTAGGCAACAAGTATCTGGTCGTGCCGGCGATTCCCGAGGAGTACCGCAACTCCGCCGATGCCTGGCTGCGCACAGCCGGGATCTTCAATGACGTCGCGGCCCAGCTGGCGCCCGAGGGGATGGTCACGGGCTACCACAATCACCACGTTGAGTTCACGCCTTACGAGACCGGACAGACCGGCTGGGACATCCTCTTCAGCAACACCGGTCCTGGCGTCGTGATGCAGATTGACCTGGGCAACGCGCTCCACGGAGGCGCCGACCCAGTGGCCATACTCAAACGCTTCCCCAAACGCGCGCTCACGGTGCATCTCAAGGAGTACGCCGCGGACAAGGACGAGGTTCTCATCGGCGACGGCGACGTGGCCTGGCAGGAGGTATTCGACATCGTCGAGAGCCAGGGTGTTACCGATTGGTACATCGTCGAGCAGGAAAACTACCCCTACCCACCGATGGAGTCAGCCAAACGCAGTCTCGACAACCTGAAAGCGATGGGGAAGTAACGGTCACAGGCTGTAAGTTGCAGGTTGCGGGCTCAGCGCCGGCAGCCTGACTATGAACGCGCAACCTTCCTGCGTGCAACTCTGAACCGGCGTCGTTCGGTCGCCCACGCGCTGGATCGGCCGGAGCATCTGATCTGAAGCACACCTATTCACAGTGAAGAGGAGATTCATGACAATCTACAAGTATCCCCCCATCAATCCCAAGGCGCCAGTCTTCCTCCACGGTGGGGACTACAACCCCGACCAGTGGGCCGAAGACGTATGGAAACAGGACATGCGCCTGATGAAGCTATCGCACTGCAATGCGATGTCGGTCGGTATCTTCGCCTGGACCGCACTGGAGCCCGCAGAAGGTGTGTTCAACTTCGGCTGGCTCGATCGCGTGATGGATATGCTGGCAGAGAACAGCGGCTACGCTGTTCTGGCGACCCCCAGCGGGGCGCGCCCGGCCTGGATGGCTCAGAGATACCCTGAGGTGCTGCGTGTGCGCCCTGACCGGGGCCGCAATCTCTTCGGACGGCGCCACAACCATTGCCTCACGTCCCCCGTCTATCGCGAGAAGACCTACACCATCAATGCGGAATTGGCTGAGCGATATCACGATCATCCTGCTTTGTTGGTCTGGCACCTATCCAACGAATACAGCGGGGCCTGTCACTGTGACCTGTGCCGCGCCGCCTTCAGAGACTGGGTCAAGGCCAAGTACGAGACGCTTGATGCGTTGAATCAGGCGTGGTGGACCGCGTTCTGGAGCCACACCTACACCGACTGGTCACAGATCGAGCCGCCCAGCCAGATCGGCGAGACCTCGGTGCACGGGCTGAACCTTGACTGGAAGCGGTTCACCACCGACCAGACGATCGACTTCATGGAGAACGAGATCGCGGCCCTGCGCCAATTCTCAACCGGTACGCCTGTCACCACCAACTTCATGGGCACCTTCCCTGGGCTGAACTACTGGAAGATGGCCAAGCACCTCGACGTGATCTCATGGGACAGCTATCCCACATGGCACAGGCCGGGAGCAGGCTCTCGGAGCGACGATGTGGCGCTGGCCTCCGACATCGCCTTCGTCCATGACATCAACCGCTGTCTCAAGGGCGGCAAGCCCTTCATGCTGATGGAAAGCGTGCCAAGTGCCACGAACTGGGTGCAGTCAGCCAAGGTCAAGCGCCCCGGAATGCATGCGCTCAGCTCGCTGCAAGCCGTTGCCCACGGATCGGACACCGTCCAGTACTTCCAGTGGCGCAAGAGCCAGGGCTCTTCGGAGAAGTTCCACGGCGCCGTCGTCGACCACGTCGGCCACGAGAACACCCGCGTCTTCCGGGATGTGGCCGACCTCGGCCAGAAGCTCGAGAAGCTCCAGGATGTGGTCGGCACCACGGTCCGTCCCGATGTCGCCATCATCTACGACTGGGAGAACGCCTGGGCGATGAACGATGCGCAGGGCCCCCGCCGCGGAGACAAAGGATACCTGGACGCCTGCAAGCGCCACTATCGCGCCTTGTGGGCTCAGGGCATTCCCGTCGACATCATCGATATGGAGCAGGACTTCTCAAGCTACAAGCTGCTCATCGCCCCAATGCTCTACATGATCCGTCCGGGCGTGGCCGAGCGCACCGCCGAATTCGTGAAGAACGGCGGCACGCTCGTGATCACCTACTGGTCCGGCATCGTCAACGAGAACGACCTCGTTTTCCGCGGTGGCTGGCCGGGCGGGGTGCTGCGCGAGGTCCAGGGCATCTGGGCGGAGGAGATTGACGCGCTCTACGAGGGCGACACCAACACAGTCGTGCCCATCACCGACAACGGCCTGGGTCTCAAGGGCGAATACACTGCGCGCGACTACTGCGACCTGATCCACGCCGAGACAGCGCAGGTGCTGGCCACCTACAAGTCAGACTTCTATGCCGGTCGCGCCGCACTGACCGTCAACGCCTACGGGGAGGGCAAAGCCTACACCATCACCTCCAACAACGACGACCGCTTCTTCGGCGACCTCTATGGCGCCCTGGCCGGCGAGCTGAGCGTGCTGCGCAGCCTGGATGCCCACCTACCCCACGGCGTCAGCGCACAACTGCGCACGGACGGGGAGCGAACCTTCATCTTCCTGATGAACTACAACGACGCCGTCCGCGGCATCGACCTCGGCAGCAGCGTGTACACAGACCTGCTGACAGGCGAGGTGCTCACCGGGGTCATCAAACTCGGCGTGTATGATGTGAAGGTGTTGACGGAATAGCGGTCAGCGAAGCAGCAGCAGTAAGGAGTAAGTAGAAAGCAGTAAGCTCGGTCAGGCATACTGCCTACTGCCAACTCCTTGCTGCCTTTGGCTGAAAGCTGATCCCTGAGAGCTGACGGCTACCCAAGGAGACCAACCCATGAAGAGAACCGCCCTGATCACCGGCGGCGGCCGGGGTATCGGCCTTGGTATCGCAATCGCGCTGGCCGGAGAGGAATACGACATCGCCGTGATGGACATCCACCCAGACGACGTCGTGATGCCGGCATTGAGCGAACTGCGCACCCTGGGCGCCGACGTGCTCTACTGCCGCGCCGACGTGACCGACCCCGCCGCGCGCGCGGAAACGCTGGCTGCTGTCAAGGAGAGATTCGGGCATCTCAACGTATTGGTCAACAACGCTGGGGTCGCCCCCAAAGTCCGAGCCGACATTCTGGCGGCTACCGAGGAAAGCTACGACTGGGTGATGGGCATCAATCTCAAGGGCCCGTACTTCCTGACCCAGGCCGTCGCCAACTGGATGATCGAACAAAGAGAAGCAGATGCGAGGTTCCGGGGCTGCATCATCAACATCTCATCCATCTCATCCACCGTAGTATCCCCCAGTCGCGGCGAATACTGCTTGTCCAAAGCGGGTGTGAGCATGGCCACGCAGCTCTGGGCCGCACGTCTGGGTGAGTTCAACATCCCCGTCTACGAGATCCGCCCCGGCGTCATCAAGACGGACATGACCGCCACGGTCCAGGAGAAGTACGACAAGCTCATCGCCGAGGGCCTGATGGTCCAGGCGCGTTGGGGCTTCCCCGAGGACATCGCCAGGGCGGCGGCTGCACTGGCCCGCGGCGACTTCCCCTACTCCACCGGGCAGGTGATCATGGTGGATGGGGGGATGACGATTCCGCGGCTGTGACGTAGGCCTCTCTTTCACGCTTGTGCGGGACCCTAGTCCCGCGCTCCGGAGACCATATATGACCACGGACCTACACGCTCTACCCACTTGGGCGCGACGCGTCAGGCCGGCGAAGATCCGCCGGCTTTACCAGCTTGACGCGCAGGGCATCTACGATGACGAGCTGATCGAGGATGTCGGGTACAGCTTGCTCGCACGCTGCGAGAGCTTCATTCACGCGATGGAGGGCGTCCGTGGCCATGCGAAGTGCCCGCTCTGTGGCGCCATTGTCGCCCATCACAAGCAGAAGGAAGAACTCCTGCAATGCGCGTGTGGCTGGTCTCTCTCCTGGGCCGACTACTTCGCGACGATTCAGCACAAACAGCTGAGCGGCGTAGAACCCGTGATCACGCTGTTCCAGAGTTTCGTCGACCGATTTCCCAGAGCTCAGACGGCCCAACAGCGCATGATTCTCATTGACACGCTGCTCCACGGTTTCCACTGGTTCCTCAATACAGGCAAGCCCACGCGCCCTGTAGCTGTGAACCTGATTGCCCTACGCCTCCGGGACGTTATCGCCTTCCTCGACGAGCTTGCCTATGGCGAAAGCAGCACGCCTGGAGCGCAGGATCGCAAGGCTGAATGGGACAGCCGCATAGAGAACGCCCGCAACTGGCAGAAACCCTGATCCTCGATTCCCGCTCGTCCACGCCATTCTGATGACCCCATCTTC
>CBFCZM010000022.1:0-14686 GCA_965602565.1 uncultured Anaerolineae bacterium | reverse complement strand
ACGACGGACTACGGTGGCCCGTTCGCTTCGGTTGTGGGGCGCGGCAAGCTCTATGGCGTGCAGTTCCATCCTGAGAAAAGCCAGGATGTGGGTCTGCAGGTCATGCGCAATTTCGTTCGTGGAACTGCTCCGATTCCCGCAATCGGAGCAGTTCCCCGGGTCGGGATGAATGGCGGAGAACGAGGAGACCGAGCGTATGAGTGAGTTCACGGTTTATCCGGCAATCGATCTGCGGCAGGGAAAGGTCGTGCGATTAGCGCAGGGCGATCCCGATCGCCAGACTAGCTACAGCGATGACCCCTTGCAGGTTGCGCGGCGCTGGCAAACCGCCGGAGCGACCTGGGTGCACTGCGTCAATCTTGATGGCGCCTTTGGCGAGAAGGGCAGACGAAACCATCAGGCTTTGTCCCGGATCCTGGAGACACCGCTGTTCGTGCAGATGGGCGGGGGCATCCGAGATGTGGCATCGATCACCCAGGCCTTCGATCTGGGTGTCTCACGGGTGGTTGTCGGTACGGCGTTTGTCGAAGACCCGGGCCTTGTGCTGGCGGCTTTGGATCAGTTCGGCTCGGAGCGGGTGGCTGTGGCTATTGATGCTCGCGATGGCATTGCGCAGATTCGTGGCTGGCAGGAGGCCGCGATGATCACGGCAGAGGACTTGGCGCAACGCTGGGCCGATATGGGCGGGCAGTGGCTGATCTTCACGGACATTTCGCGTGACGGTATGGGAAGCGGGGTCAACGTCGACGCGACGACCGGTCTGGCGGACTCGACGGGTCTACGGGTCATCGCTTCGGGTGGTGTGAAGACGCTGTCGGATGTACAGCGCGTGCGCGGTGCGGGGCTCGCCGGTGTGATCATCGGACGCGCTCTATATGAGGGCCACATCGAGCTTTCGGATGCTCTCGCCCTTACCCAGGCCTAGGTACAAGGAGGTGCCATGTTGGCTAAACGGATAATCCCATGTCTCGATGTCAAGGAAGGACGTGTGGTCAAAGGTGTGAACTTTGTTAACCTGCGGGACGCGGGCGATCCGGTTGAGCAGGCCCGCATCTACGATGCCCAGGGAGCGGACGAATTGGTCCTCCTCGACATCTCCGCGACCCTTGAGGGACGCAGGACGATGGTCGACATAGTTCGACAGGTTGCGGTCGAGGTCTTCATGCCATTCACCGTCGGCGGTGGTGTGCGAACGATTGATGATGTGCGTAACCTGCTGCTGGCGGGCGCCGACAAGGCCAGCATCAACTCGGCTGCGGTGCGAACCCCGGAGATCCTCACCGCAGGCGCTGAACGCTTCGGCAGTCAGTGCATCGTGCTCGCCGTCGACGCCAAGCGGGTGTCCGCGAACAGCTCCTGCTCGCCCGATCCCGCGAAGTGGGAGGTGTACATCAGCGGGGGAAGCGTTCCCACCGGGCTGGATGCTGTGGAGTGGTGTATGCGTGGTGTAGAGCTTGGTGCAGGTGAGATCCTCCTGACGAGTATGGATGCTGATGGTACGCTGGCCGGCTACGACGTTGAGCTCACACGAGCGGTGGCCGAGGCCGTGCCGGTGCCGGTGATCGCCAGCGGGGGCGCCGGGACGCTGGCGCATTTTGCCGAGGTACTTACGGCAGGCAAGGCTGACGCGGCTCTTGCTGCGTCGCTCTTCCACGATCGTGTCCTGGGGATCGGTGCGGTGAAGTCGTACCTGTCCGCACACGGTGTGACGGTGCGTCATTGAGAAGGGAGCGTCCGGACTGTGTCTGAGATTCCATTGAAGTTTGATGATCGCGGGCTTATCCCCGCCGTGCTGCAGGATGTCGCCACTGGCCAGATTCTGATGGTGGCGTGGATGAATGCGGAGTCCCTGCGGCTTACGCAGGAGACCGGCGAAGCGCACTTCTGGAGCCGCAGCAGGCAGGAGCTGTGGCACAAGGGGGCGACGTCGGGAAACGTGCAGCGCGTCCGCGAGATCTGGGTGGACTGCGATGCGGATACACTGGTTGTGAAAGTCGAGCCAACAGGGCCTGCCTGCCATACCGGTGAGCAGAGCTGCTTCTACCGGCGGCTCCGGTCAAAGACTCGGGGGGGCGTATGAGAGATGTGCTGGACGAGTTGTTTGCGGTGATCCTGGATCGGAAGGTGAACCCAACGCCGGGCTCCTATACGGCGAAGCTGCTGTCCGGTGGCGATGAGGTCCTCAAGAAAGTCGGCGAAGAGGCGGTGGAAGTCATCCTGGCCGGCAAGGGGCAGAGCGATGCGCGGCTGATCGAGGAGTCTGCCGATCTCCTATACCATCTGTTCGTCTTGTTGGCCTCGCGAGACCTAACGCTGGACGACGTGCGTGCAGAGCTGGGCCACCGCCGCAGACAGTGACGGTCAGGCCTGTGCAACCAGCGCACCGGGACGAGTGGTTCCGGTATGGATGGCCACAGGTAGGTCCCGAATCCGGGGACATCGAAGGCGTGACCGATCACCAGCGTGCGCGATGGTTCGCGCAGAGCGTGTGTCGCCAGGAAGGGATCGGAGGTCGTCGGGTGGTTGTGGTTTGTCTGCTACTCGGCAGGAACGGGCACATCCGGGACGGCGCCCTTGCGCGTCGTGCCCCACAAGACCAACCCTGCGCCGATCAAGATGACCGTCGCGGGCGCCAGCCAACGCCATAGCCACCACAACGGACGCAGTGCCGACAGTGATGCGATGGCCATGCCTCCCATAGATCCGACCGCACCGAAGGCGCAGAAGACGAGGCCGGTCGTGCGCAAGCCTCTGCTGGGTCGCTTTGCGTTCAGCGTCAACAGCGAGATCCCGACGGCGATGGGCTCAACCGCCCAGAGGACCGCCCACGCGTGCCACCAGCCGGTGATGGCACAGAACTGCAGGATCAGCCCATTGGCGCCGATGATGATCGCCGGCACCAGGAGCCAATGCGCTCTCGCCTTGATGGCAGCCAGAAGACAACCCGCCGCAACACTGAGGACCTCCAGCGGCCATAGAACCGACCAGACATTGCGCCAACGGAAGACGCTGGCGAAGAGCAGCAGCACGCCAGTCGTGACGATGGGCAGCCCGAGCACGAAGAGCACGCCGAGACCGCGGCTATTCCGGACAAAGATCGCCGGTGCAGTGACCAGCAGACCTGCTGTGATGATGATCAAGGGCCATAGCTGCCAGATCCTGAAGCCAAACAGCAGCCCGAGAACACTGGAAGCCAGGGATACGGCTCCAACGGCGATCAACATCGCACCGATGCCCAGCATGAGTTTCCTGTTCATAATCCCTCCACACTGTGAACTCTATTCCTCTCTATCGTACTCGTCTGTGGCCGAGGGTGCCCATCGTCGGGCTAACAGGTGGCTAACACTCCATGCAGCAGCGCCAGGTTCACACAGAACCTGGCGCTGTTGCGATGCCGAGATTTGTCTAGCTGAAGATGCGCTGCACGGTGCTCAGGACGAGCGCGCCGCCCTGCACCGCCAGTGCTGCTATGAGGGCCGCCAGGCCGGCCGCCCAGCCGAGGAGATGGCTGATCTTGCGGGCGTTTTCTCGCTGCCGGCTGAGTTGGATCGAGATGGTCACGGTGGCCGCAACCACCCAGGGCTCGATCACCCACAGAAAGGCCCAGTGATGCCAGTTGCCCGAGAGGGTGCAGTAGGCGAATATGAACCCGTTGGCCGCGAGCAGGCCGGCAGGAATGGAGAGCCAGATAGTCTTGCTGGTCGCCATCAGGACGAAGAGCGCGCTACCGGTCAATAGGAGCTCCATCGGCCAACCGAGCTCGAACATGGCCCAGTTCCTGAAGACGGAGGATACGGTGACGGCAAATAGGTTGCCCAGCGCCACGATGCTGACAGGGAGGAGGATGCTCGTGGCAGCGCCTGGTCTGAGCTCATCCCTGGGCGGGAGTCTCGCCTTGACGGCCCTGGCTGCTCTCCGGGCCTGTCGCCTTGCCCTTCGAGTGATCGACGGTTGTGCGTCACGAAGCTGTTGCTCAAGTGTGATGTCGGTGTCTGCCTCGGCAATGCCCGTGTCAACCTGCCCCTGTAGGCGTGGGCCGGAGATGACCTGGACGCTTTCCGATGGTGCCTCAATAGTGGTGAATGAGCGAGGGCGTGAGATGCAGTCAGGTAGGCCGACACTGCATTCCTCCAGGGCGTCTGCGACTGCTGTTTGCATTGAGGCAGCGTCCGGGTAGCGATCGCCTGGATCCTTGGCCATGGCCTTGAGGACGAGACGCTCCAGGGCGGCTGGTATGTCCGGGTCTATCTCTCGCGGCAGGGGCAGCGGGTCATTGATGTGCTTCATCAGGATTGCGAGTGGCGTCTCAGCTCCAAAGGGGATCCGTTGGGTGAGCATCTCGTAGAAGATCACACCCATCGCGTAGATGTCGCTGCGGGCATCGCAGTGCCCCTTCAGGCCCTGTTCCGGCGCCATGTACTCCGGCGTGCCCATCAGCGCGCCGGTGGAGGTATACTGTGTGCCGCCGACCATATGGGCGATGCCGAAGTCTCCCAGAACGGCCTGTCCGCGTTTTGTGAGTAGGATGTTGGAGGGTTTCATATCGCGGTGGACCATGCCCTCGCCGTGAGCGTAGGCCAGCCCTTCCAGAACATCAAGCAGGATGCGTCCAATCTCTCCCAAGGGCATGCGCTTGCCTTGCACGCGGTAGTCGTCCAGGCGGGCTTTCAGCGT
Source organism: uncultured Anaerolineae bacterium (assembly GCA_965602565.1). Classification (GTDB taxonomy): domain Bacteria; phylum Chloroflexota; class Anaerolineae; order B4-G1; family SLSP01; genus PWVB01. The sequence goes on along the minus strand of CBFCZM010000022.1, from coordinate 10,012 downwards.
GTCGCCTTCGAGGTACTCCATCACCATATAGTAGGCGTCATCCTCGACGTCGAAGTCGAAGACGCGCACAATGTGGGGATGTCTGAGGCTCGCCACGGCGCGCGCCTCTCTCTGGAAGCGTGCCAGGAACTCTGCGTCATCAACCAGGTCGGAACGGAGGATCTTGATGGCAACATAGCGATCGAGCTGGGGATGATACGCGCGGTAGACCCGCGCCATGCCCCCGTGCCCCAGGCTTTCCAGGACTCTGTACCGTCCCAGTGTCGTTCCTTCTAGCGAAGTCCTGGCCATGGCGTCTCGTTGTCCTTGTTCCGGCACTGCTCGAGCCTCCGCCACATCACTGGCTGAGTTCCCAGTAGGTTTCGGGTGCTTGCGCGCTTGACGTCTGTCGAGAACCGATTCTTATCCATATCGTAGGCCCTGTCTGTGGCGTCTGCCTAGCGGTGAGATAACAACTGGCTATCCGTGGACCAGTTTGTAGCCCAACCCGCGCATAGTGAGCACCAATTGCGGATCGGATGGCTTGGTCTCGATCTTGGCCCGCAGCCGTCGGACGAGGTTCTCGATCTGGTAATCGTAGACATCGCTCTCATACTCCGGCCAGACCGTGTGCGCGATCTCATCCTTGGAGCACACTTCGTTGGCGCGCTCGTGCAGGTAGGCCAGCAGGACGAATTCCTTTGGCGACAGTTCGACAATATGCCGGCTGACGCGCACAACGCCTGCAGACGCGTCGATCTCCAGGTCCGGCAAGACCGAATCGCCGTAGGTGATGTCAGGGTCGTGGAAGGTGAACATGACATCGCCAATCTTGATGCGGTCGCGGTCTCGCAGCTCTCGACCCGTCACGATACGTTCCTTGTTCAAGAATGTGCCGTTGGTGCTGTCGAGATCCTCAAGGATGCGTCGCCATCCATCACGACGGATGCGCGCGTGCTCGCGGGAGACCCGCTTGCTCGTGATCACGATGTCATTGTCGGCCGCACGGCCGATCGTCACGGCTTCGCCTGTTAACAGGTGCTCGCGGCCTGTGGGATCCTCCAGATAGGGGACCGGTTTCTCCGTTGGATCGCTGGTCATTCTGCTGCCTCCACGGTTTCCTAGTCTACTCACACCCGGGCGGGCTGTCAAACCGTTGATGGTCCTGGGTCCTGCGTGTGGTATTCGCCTGAGTTGGCTTGCTCTCAGGATGCAATACAATGGACATCATCAGCTCTCAAACGGAGGTTGGCGATGACTGAGCGATTCCCGGACGGGTTCCTGTGGGGCACGGCGACAGCGGCTCACCAGGTCGAGGGCAACAATGTCAACAGCGACTTCTGGGTCTTGGAGCATTTGACCAACACTATGTTCGCGGAGCCCTCTGGGGACGCGATCGATCACTATCATCGCTATCCGGATGACGTCGCGCTGCTGGCCAACCTTGGCTTCAACAGCTATCGCTTCTCGGTCGAGTGGGCGCGCGTTGAGCCGGAACCGGGCCGTTTCTCTCAGGCCGCCCTCGATCACTACCGGCGGATGCTGGAGACGTGTCACCGGCACGGACTTCAACCCGTCGTGACCTACCATCACTTCACCTCGCCGCGGTGGCTGATCTCGCACGGCGGCTGGCGATCGCCGGACACGGCCAGGCGGTTCGCCGGCTATTGTGCGAAGGCGACGCGCGGCCTTGGAGATCTGACGGCGGCCGCCTGTACTATCAACGAGGTCAATATTCCGATGATGATCGGTCAGTGGATGAAGGCTGACGCCGACAACCCAGAGCAGAGTACATTCCGGCAACAGGCAGCTCAGGCGTTTGGAGTGGACAAAGACGAAGTAGCCCCTTTCCTCTTCGCGATCTCCTCCCGGGAACGCGACATCATCCTGGCGGCACACGCGCAGGGTGCGGCGGCGATCAAGGCCGAACGCAGCGACTTACCCGTGGGGATGACGGTGGCCCTGGGCGATATGCAGGCTGTCGCCGGTGGCGAAGCGCCGCGTGATCAGGCGCGGCGGGAGCTGCAGGATGTCTTCCTGGAAGCCGCGCGCGGCGATGACTTCATCGGCGTGCAGACCTATACCCGGGAGCGCTATGGCCCGCAGGGTCCCCTATCACCGGAAGATGGGGTACCGGTGACCCAGATGGGCTACGAGGTTTGGCCGGAGGCGCTGGAGATGACGATACGTCGTGCGGTGGAGGTGACCGGACTCCCCGTCTATGTCACGGAGAACGGCATTGGGACAGAGGACGATACGCAGCGGCTGGACTACTACCGGCGGGCCCTGTCCGGGGTTCAACGCTGTTTGGTTGATGGAATTGATGTCCGAGGCTACTTCGCGTGGTCGGCTTTCGATAACTTCGAATGGATGCGGGGCTATGGTCCGAAATTCGGCATCATTGCGGTGGATCGCAACACGCAGACGCGGACGGTGAAGCCAAGCGCACGCTGGCTGGGCGAGGCGGCCAAAGCGAACTGCCCGGATATGTGACTGCCAAGGAGGCCTGGATGGCAGAAAAAGACCCTCGACCGAACATTCTTTTGGTTCTCACCGATCAGCATCGTTACGACACCCTTGGATGCTACGGGGCGGAGATCTGCCGGACGCCGAATCTCGATGCGCTTGCGGCTCGTGGGGTGCGGTTTGATCGTGCCTATACCTCGGCAGTCCCGTGTTCGCCGTCGCGGGCAGCGCTCTTCACCGGCGTCTATCCGCACAAGAACAACGTCCGCGTCAACAGTCAGGTGCTTAACCCGAACATTCCCAATCTCGGCTCCGAGCTGGGGCAAGCGGGCTACCGGTTGGGTTATGCGGGCAAGTGGCACGTGGATGATCCCCGGGTGGCGACGGATTACGGTTTCGAGGGCAAGGACTTCCCCGGATACGGCTATCCTGTCTACCGGGGCCTGGTAGAAGGGCTGCGTTTCGGCCCGCCGGCCACCAGCCCAGGTGCAACCACACACTACGAAGAATACCTCGACTCCCACGGTCTGGCACACCCCAAGGTCCTTGACGCGCACTACGGCGACAATCCCGGCAAACAGGGTCAGGAGATGTATGCGCTGCATTCCGGGAGCATCGAGTCCGGCTTCGAGCATATGGTGGTTGAGGACACGATCAACCTGATGCGCTCGATGAAGGAGAAGCGGGATGAAGATGGCGCCCCGTTCTTTATCTGGACCAACTTCTGGGGACCTCACACGCCGTGCCTCATCCCTGAGCCATACTACTCGATGTATGACCCCGCTGCCATTCCGGCAGAACCGAGTTTTGACGAGACCTGGGAGCGCAAGCCGTTCGTCCAGCAACTCGTGGAGCGCTATTGGGGCCTCTCCGCGGGGGGATGGGCCAGGTGGCGCGAGATTGTGGCCCGCTATTGGGGCTACGTGACGATGATCGATGATCTGGTTGGGTTGCTCCTGGCGGAGCTGGCGGCGCTGGGGTGTGACAGAGATACGATTGTTGTTTTCAGCACCGACCACGGCGACAACATGGGCGCGCACCGCCTGATTGAGAAAGGCCCGTTCACATACGAGCAGTGTTACCGGCTGCCGATGATTGTGGCACATCCTGAGTGTGAGGCTCCCGGCAGTGTGAGTGGTGAGTTCGTCTATCTGCAGGATCTGTACCCCACGTTCCTGGACGTGGCTGGGTGCTCGGCGCCGGAGGAGCCTGATACCCAGAGCATTCTCGACCAAGTGCTGGGGCGATCCGTACCCACCGGCCGGGAGAGCGTCTATGCGCAGTTCTTTGCCCAGCTCTTCACCTTTGAGCAGCGCATGGTGCGAACTCGTACCCACAAGTTCGTCTACAATCACTCGGACATCGGCGAACTCTATGACCTGGTCAACGATCCGTGGGAAATGCACAACCTGATTGACCTGCAGGAGACCAGTGCGCTGCAGGATGAGCTTATCGAATTGATGCGCGATCATATGGTGCGGCTGGACGATCCGGTTCTGCGCCTTTTTGACGGCATCCGACACGTTTACTGAGAGGTGCAGCATGCGTAGCTATCAGATGAGACAGAAGCTCTTTTCACTGCGGGACCAGTTCCGCATCCAAGATGCCGAGGGCAACGACGCCTATGTAGTCAAGGGGCGTCTGATCAGCATCCGTGACCGCCTCTCGTTTGAGGATGTCCATGGCCGGCAGCTGCTGGATATCCGGCAGAAGCTTGTCAGCTGGCGGCCGCAGTATAGGATCTACCGTGAGGGACGGCTGCGCGCGATCGTGCAGAAGCGACTGCTGTCGGTTCTGGGGTCGCGCTTCGTGATCTCGCTCAAAGGTGAGCCGAATCTGCTTGCCAAGGGGAATTTCCTGGACTACGAGTACCGTTTTGTCCGTGGCCGTCGGCAGGTCGCCCAGGTCTCGAAGCGCTGGTTCGCTCTGGCTGACTCGTACGGCGTGCAGGTGGATGAGGAGAGCGTGGGCGATCTGCTGATTCTCGCGTGCGCTGTCATCATCGATATGATCAATCACAATCCGAAACGCGAGGGTCTGGAGGATGAACCATCGAGAGATGGAGCTTAGCCTGGCACTCCGCCGCTGGGCGCTGGCGCAGGATGACGGTGGTCACGCGATCTGGCTAGAGGCGATAACGCCCGTAGTTGTACCCGCGACCAACACGGCGATCGTGATCTGTGACATGTGGGACGCGCACTGGAGCCGCGGTGCCTCGGAGCGTGTCACTGCGATGGCCGCACGCATGAACGCTGTTGTGGCAGCGGTCCGGGGTAAGGGTGCCCACATAATCCACGCACCGTCCGATACGCTGGATTTCTATGCCGGGACACCGGCGCGGCGGCGAGCCCTGGAAGCACCGGCTGTGACCCCGCCGCCGGAGTCGATGCACGACGATCCTCCGCTGCCCATCGATGATTCGGATGAAGGCTCGGATACCGGTGAGCCCGCTCCGTTCCACGCTTGGAGCCGGCAGCACGCTACACTGGAGATTGATCACGATCTCGACGCGATCTCTGACCAGGGGAGCGAAGTCTATAGCCTACTGAAGATGTGGAGTGTCAGGCAGGTCCTGTTGATGGGGGTGCACACCAACATGTGCATCTTGAATCGGTCGTTCGGGATCAAGCAGATGGTGCGCTGGGGGGTGCCGATCGCGCTCGTCAGGGATCTGACGGATGCGATGTACAATCCAGCTCGGGCTCCCTATGTGAGCCACGATGAGGGCACGCAACTGGTGATCGGCTACATCGAGCGCTTCTGGTGTCCCACGATAACCAGTGGTGATCTAGGGTGACGGGAGAGTATGTGACCGCTCAACAAGGCAAACTCAAGGCATTGAATTTCGATCACCCGGACAGCATCCCGGTCTCTGTCGGCATCCTGCCGGCTGCCTGGATGAAGCACCGGGAGGCATTGGATGAGCTCGTAGCGCAGCACCCCAGAATCTTCGGCCCCCACGGCGGTGAGGCGCGTGATTACGATGCCATTCACACCGAAACCTATGTCTGCGGGGACCACGTCGATGCTTGGGGATGCGTGTGGAGCAACGTGAAGACCGGCATGGACGCGATCGTCACCGGGCATCCTGTACCGACACGCGCCGATGTTTGGATTCTGGAGCAGCCAAAGGACGACACCGGCTTGCCGCACGGGTTCATGTACCTGCGATTGCAGGACCTGCGCGGGTTTGAGGAGTTGATGGTTGACTTCGGCGAGCAGCCGCCGGAACTGCAGATGCTGATCGACAAGGTGCTGGCCTACAATCTGCGCCAGGCCAAGTTGCGACTAGCCGCCCTGGAGGCCCAAGAGAATCCCGATCCCATCGTCACCTTCGGCGACGATCTGGGGCTGCAGCACCGGTTACCGATCAGCCCCCGAATGTGGCGGAGGTTCCTGAAGCCGTGCTACACCGCCATCTACACGCCTTTCCGTGAGGCCGGCTACTACATCTACATGCATACCGATGGCCATATCTATGAGATCATCCCCGACCTGCTGGACGCCGGTGTCAATGTGATCAACCCGCAGGTGCGGGCCAACGGCCTGGATAACCTGGCCCGAGTCTGCAAAGGCAAGGTCTGTGTGGATCTCGATCTGGATCGGCAATTGTTCCCCTTCGCCACACCACAGCAGATCGACGACCATATCCGTGAAGCTGTTGAGACCCTGGGGTCCCCTGAGGGCGGTCTCTGGCTCAACGCCGAGATCGGCGATGATGTTCCGCTGGCGAACACTGCGGCGATCCTCAATGCGCTGGAGACGTACCGAGGGTACTATGGCTGATCTGGAGGGGTAGCCGGACTGGTGGCAGCTCCTCAGTAGGGGAGTAGGGAGTAGCGAACAAGCAGTAGTGGGATGGGTGCCTACTCAGTATTCCTTACTGTCGACTGTCAGCTTCCCCGCTGCCAGTCTGGCAAGGACTCTTCCCCTGAAAGGAACCCCATGAAAAGCGGACACGTGCCTGGTATAGACAAGGCCATCTCTCGGTTGGTACAGGGCACGATGATGATCGATTCGCGCGACCTGGATGGCAGTTTTGGGCTGTTGGACGGTGTCGCTGACCTGGGATGTACTGCGTTCGATCTTGCCCATGTCTATGGGGGCGGCGACGTTGAGCGGATCTTCGGTCGTTGGCTGCGCTCGCGCGGCTGCCGTGACGAGGTCGTCATTATCACCAAGGGCGCTCACCACAATCAGGATCGCAAGCGCGTCACGCCCTATGACATTGCGGCAGACCTTCACGATTCGCTGGCACGGCTGCAGGTGGACAAGATCGACCTGTATCTGCTCCATCGCGATGACCCGGATGCCGCTGTAGGCCCAATTGTCGAGGCCCTGAACGCCTACAAGATGGAAGGCGTGATTGGTGCCTTTGGGGGATCGAATTGGACGCATGATCGGGTACAATTGGCCAATGCTTACGCAGCGGATCACAATCTGGTGCCTTTTGTTGCCAGCAGCCCGCAGTTCAGCCTTGTAGAGATGGTGGAGGCTCCGTGGGCGGGGTGTGTGAGTGTTGGCGGTCCGTCGGGTGCGGCAGCGCGTGCCTACTACGGCGAGGCCCATATGGGACTATTCACATGGTCAAGTCTGGCCGGTGGCTTCTTGACGGGCCGGTATTCACGCGAGAATCGCGAGGAGCGCACCGAACGGCAGGATGAATTGGTCCTGCGCAGCTATGGGAGCGAGGATAACTTCGACCGGCTGGAGCGCGCGCAGCGCCTGGCAGAGACGAAGGGATTGACGCTGCCGCAGCTGGCGCTGGCGTACAGCCAGAACCACCCGCTGAATCTGTTCTCACTCGTGGGCTGCCATGCGCCGGAGGAATACGCGGACAACATTGTGGCACTTGAGACACCTCTGACGACCGAAGAGGTCATCTGGCTGGAGACGGGACGATGACCCTGCCATTTGAGGACAACGGCTACAGTTGCGAGGTGCAGGCTGTGTTGGACTGCATTCGCGCCGGCAAGTTGGAGAGCGACGTGATGCCGCTCGACGAGACACTACAGTTGATGGCACCTTTGGACACGGTTCGGGCCCAGGGTGGGCTCGCGTACCCGATGGAGTGATATAGAGGCGATGACGAACGGATTAGTCTGCAATGTTCAGCGTTTCTCGGTCCACGATGGCCCGGGGATTCGGACGACGGTATTCCTGAAGGGATGTACGCTGCGCTGTTTCTGGTGCCACAACCCCGAAAGCATCCAGCCCAAGCTGGAGCTCCAACTTCACATGGACCGCTGTATTGGCTGTGGTGAGTGTATCAGGGTTTGCCCTGCGGGGGCGCAGACTGTGACGGCGGAAGGCGAGCCGGTCTACTACCGCGAGAAGTGCACGGCCTGCGGAGCCTGTGTGGAGGTGTGCTACGCAGGCGCGCGCGAGCTGACCGGTCGCGAGCTCTCGGCCGAGGAGGTCGTCGACGAGATCCTCCAGGATCGCGCTTTCTACGAGAACTCCGGCGGCGGCGTGACCCTGTCCGGCGGCGAGCCCGTCCTCCAGCCCGAGTTCTCAAGGGAGATTCTGGTGCGTTGTCGTGAAGAGGGTATCCACACGGCAATCGAGACCGCCGGGAATGTGTCCTGGGCGGAACTGTCCGACCTGTTGACGCTGACCGATATGGTGATGATGGATCTCAAGCATATGGACTCGGACAAGCACAAGTGGGCGGTGGGCGCACCCAACGAGCTACTGAAGGCCAATGCCCGACGGATTGCCGTGACGGATAAGCCCATTGTCTTCCGCACGCCGGTGATGCCCAGTGTGAACGCGACGGTCGAGGAGATTGGCGCGATCGCGGCGTTCGTGCGCGAACTGCAGGATCATCGCGCGGCCCTCCAGGGTGGGGGCGCATCCCCGATCAGCCTGGAGTTGTTACCCTTCCATCGCATGGCTGGGGACAAGTACAACAGTCTTGGACTGACTTACCAGGCCAGCGACATCGAACCACCCACCAAGGAAACCATGGCTGCTCTAGCTGAGTCGGCTGCGACATACGGCATTGCTGTGAAGCATCGCTGACCTTGGCAGTTCTGCCTTGTGGCACCTACCGGACTGCCCACTGTCAAGGCCATACCTGCTGCTGGCCTTCAGACTGTGCGGATTCCCGCCGGGCTCGGCCTCGCAGACGAGGTGCAGCCCTGAGCCCTTTGTCATTCCCAAGGAGTATCCCAATGGATGAGAACCTTTGGCGACTGTGGTACGAGCAACCTGCCGGTGCATGGGTGGAGGCGCTTCCCATCGGCAATGGTCGGTTGGGCGCCATGGTATTCGGCGGCATAGACCAGGAGCGCCTGCAGCTCAACGAAGATACCCTGTGGGCCGGAGCGCCGAGAGCGTGGAACAACCCCGGTGCCCGATCAGCCCTGCTCAAGGTTCGTCAAGCGCTCTTTGAGGACGATTTCGAGCGCGCTGACGAGCTCTGCAAGGATATGCAGGGCCCATTTACCCAACCATACCTCACGCTGGGGGATCTGAGCCTGGACTTCCACACCGAGGGTGAGGTCGCCTGCTATGAGCGAGCGCTGGATCTGACGCGCGCAGTAGCCAGCGTCAAGTACAGTGCGGGTGGGGTGACCTTTACGCGCGAGGTCTTCAGCAGCGCCCCCGATCAGGTGTTGGTGATGAGGCTTGCCAGCGATCGCCCCGGCTGTCTGTCTTTCTCTGCCCGGCTATCCTGTCCGCTCAACGCCGGCTCGGCTGTGCGGGAGGATGGCACATTGGTGTTGAAGGGGAAGGCCCCGAAGCACGTTGACCCGCGGGGGCACGAAGCTGACGGTCCGATCAGGTATGATCCGCCTGGCGGCGAAGGGCTGAATTTCGAGGCGTGGCTGCGCGTTCTGCCGGCCGGCGGTGAGATGGTGGCAGAGCAGGATGCCATCCACGTCAACGGCGCCGATGAGGTCTTGTTGCTGCTCAGTGCGGCGACCAGCTTCAACGGGTTCCAGCGGTCTCCAGGATTTGATGGATGTGACCCGGCGGTGGCCTGCGAGATGGTCCTGTCCGCTATCGCCCGCAAATCCTACGCCGATCTGCTCGCCGCGCACACTGCGGACTACCAATCCCTCTTCGGTCGTGTGGCGATTGACCTGGGCAAGAGCGAGAGCACCGACCATCCGACAGATTGGCGCCTGACGAACTTCCGCGAGGGCTATGACCCGCAGTTGGCAGCCCTCTTCTATCAATATGGGCGCTACCTGATGATCGCGAGTTCCAGACCCGGGACGCAGCCGGCGAACCTGCAGGGCATCTGGAACAATATGATCACGCCGCCGTGGAACAGCAACTACACGCTCAATATCAACGCGGAGATGAACTACTGGCCGGTTGAGGTATGTAATCTCAGCGAATGCCACGAGCCGCTGCTCCGGATGATCGACGAACTGGCGGTCAACGGGCGTGAGACTGCCCGGGTCAACTATGGCTGCAAAGGATGGTGCGCGCACCACAACAGCGACCTGTGGCGGCAGAGTGCCCCGGTCGGGCGTTACGGCGAGGGACACCCCGTCTGGGCCAACTGGCCCATGGGCGGTGCCTGGCTCAGCCAGCATCTGTGGGAGCACTA